>WFSK01000213.1 GCA_015486095.1 Thermotogae bacterium | reverse complement strand
AGATAAAACATTCGATATCTATCGATTGTTTCTCTCCGCTCAATTCGCCTTAGTGGGTCTGAGTGGGAGTTATGTCTTTAGAGAATTCGAGCCCATAAATCTGATATTGGCACTACTACTTTCTGGATTTGTAATAAAGATCGTCAACAGCGTATTGGTAGATATCTTATATTATGGCTTAAGTACTTCTTGGAGAACGCTAAAAGCACTCATAGATCTATTCACAGTGGAGATATCGTATATCTTGATCTCACTACCCATAGTCGTGTTGTATAAAAACGTTTCTATGAAACCTTTGGCTTATCATCTCGTTCCCATCTATATTACTTTCTTGATCATCTTAACACTTTCATTTTATACGAGGGCAGAAGAGTCTCGAGTGCTTGCTGAATCGGGAAGAAGAAAGCTAAAGATGCTTTACGATAGACTTTTGGAGATCTTGAAGATATTCAAAAGCCTAAAGATCGAAAGAGGATATGAGACGATACTCGGTGAAATAGCATATGCGATAAGGGAAAAGCTGAACTTCGAACTCGTCTTGATAAGCTTGTACGACCATAAGAGTGGTATGGTCAAGCGGATAGCCCATGCAGGATTGCCTCCAGAGGAATTCGAGCGATTGAAGAATAAGCCTCCCACTATAGAGATGGCAAAAACTGTGATGGACGAACGATTCCGAGTTAGCAATTCTTATTTCATACCATATGATAAGATCATTTTAGACGATCACTTTTATATCCCAGATATAGAAATGGAAGAAGGAGAAGATGCCTGGCATCCGGGTGATAATCTTTTAGTCCCTATTATAGGCTTTAACGATAAGGAATGGGGATATATATCCGTAGACAGGCCAAGAGATGGGAGGATCCCTAAGCTCGACGTTATAAGGGTATTGGAGATATTTGCAGATCAGGCAGCACTTGCCTTAGAAAACGCATCGAAGTACAAAGAAGTAGAACTTAAATCCATAAAAGATCAAATGCTGGATCTATACAGCCATACATACTTTTATCAATATGCAGAGAGGCTCCTGAGAAAATACGAATCGATGGATGAGGAAGAGACCATAGCTTTCATGATGATGGATGTAGATAACTTCAAGGAATTCAACGATAGATATGGACATAAGATCGGAGATATCGTATTAAAAAAGGTTGCCAAGGCTGTGACCTCCTCTGTTCGTTCGAATGACTTCGTGGCAAGGTATGGCGGAGATGAGATCATAGTGATTTTGGAAAATGTTGGAGTGAAGAGGGCACAGGAGATAGCGGAGAGAATATACAGTACCGTTGCTTCTATCGAAATAGAAGAATGTTCCGCAAGTATAACTGTAAGTATAGGGATAGCTATATACCCTGTGGATGGAGAATCGGTATCCGATCTCGTATCTGCTGCAGACGAAGCGATGTACAGAGCAAAGTGGAGTAACTCGAGAATATCCTTTGCGAATAAAGCCAAGAGTCATTGAATGTGATCCAGATCACAGAATCTTAAAACATGATCTTGTAAAATAACATTAGAATTGAAAAAAGCCCCCTTTGAGATGAGTGACAAAGCCATCCTTTCCATAGAGATGGCTTTTTTATCCTTTTTTATCTATAAAACGTGGCTTCACATCCTTTGGGAGTCTAAAATAACCGTTGGATAAGGCTTTTCGTGCTTTCTGTATGTCTTTCATTGCCTTACCCACGTTTTCCATCTCATCTGATATGGCCTTTTCGAACATCTTATCGTATTTTACGATCTCATCCATTATCTTCTTATTCGTCGATATCTCGAGGGCAATATCACTTCCCTTATACGTGTTGCTCAAATCCTTTTCTGATGTATTATACCTATGCAGGATATCGTTTATCTTATCCGAAAGCATCCTATATCTCTCGAGATGAGGACTCCTACTATTCAGAAATCCTGTAAATGACCGCATGTCATTGAGATCGAAGGAAGAAGAAAAATTGCGAGTGATCTCTAATATGATGTTCAGAATCTTATGCTTTTCTTTTTCTAAGTTTCTGATGAGACTCAATGTGTCCTTATCTATTACCGGTGACATCTCCCCCACCGTTCTTTATCGAATTTCGCCAATGTTTTTCAAAATTCCTTAACTGGAACTAATCTTGAAAGATCTCCCTTTCTTCTTCCCACTTTGGCACAAGGCTTGCCATTTACTTCTACTATATCGGCAGTAATATCTATCTTTTCTCTCAGCAGAAATGAACCAACACCGTAGACATCTACAGGAACATTCAGTTTTTCAAACAGCTCTATTTTCTTCGCATCGAATCCGCCAGATACTACTATCTTCAGACCTTTCAAGCCTATCCTATCGAATTCTTCTCTTGCTCTCCAGACCAATTCCGGACAAACTCCAAAAGAAGATTTATCCCTTGGTACGACAGACCTGTCCCGTATATCACCTGATGTATCGAAGCGAACCCCCCAGATCTTCCCTTTTCCTGAGCCTATGATCGGAGAAGGGTCCGTTTCTCCCTCAATGAATCTCTTCCCTACTATGTGTTCGTAAAACTTTTTTATAACCGTTTTAGTCGTACCTATAACATCGTTATCCCAGTCCACCAAGATTATCCTGTTTATATAGGGAGACATGTACCTGTCGAATGCTATGGTGGCGTCAGCGGTAGAACCATCGTAACAGGCTATAAGAGCATGAGGAACAGTTCCCAAACTTTCAGCCCCCCAATAGTCGGCATTGGCATCCGTTGATACACCGAAGGCACCTGCCTTGAGGGCAGCGTATCCATCCGTTGCCTGAACCCAATAGTGATCAAAACGAGCTGAAAAGAACAATATCGGTTTACCATTTGATACATTGACCACCTTGGATACAGCAGTAGCGGTGGAAGTCCCTCGCGCTATAACTCCTATGATGACAGTTTCGAGATATCCGAAATACGTGGGATCGCCTTCTACGGTCATTATAGGTTCTCCTTTTTTTACACTTTCTCCGTCATAAAGTGCTTTTACCTCCAATTCATCCCACTTGTTTACCCAGATCTCATTCAATTGGTGTCTCAGCTGCCATTTTTCCATGTACATCTTCGTTAACATCTTCTCATCGGCATCGTAAGCGGCTTTCTGCAATTTCCTCTCAACGGTGTCTAACTGAGAATATAACTCCGCTGCCTTTTCTTTATCTGAGTAATATCCTGTTCCGTACTTCAATATGGCAAGAGCTTCATCTATGCCAACAACTATTCCATCTTTTCTTGGAAAGATCTGATATAAGACCCGTGGATGCCTATTATCCCTCTCGAGTACTTCTACAAGGCGGGTAAAGTACTTATCTGAATAATACCCCATTCTTATTTTATCTATCGGAACCTTAAATACCCGTGGATCCAATCTTTGCTTTTTACCTACCATGTTACTTTTGAAACCACTACCTTCTCCCCACTGAGTAATCTTCTAATGTTGTTTGGTATCTCCTTTAAGGCATTGAAGTACCTTTCCCAGGAATTTATTTCCTCTATGATAACCCCAGAGTAACCATGTTTTTTTACTAGTTCGAATACCTTGTTGTAAGGTATGCTTCCCCAACCAATGGGCATATGTAAATCTCCCAAACCCAACGTCAGTTTATACACATCGATGTTTTCTATATCATAGCCGTATAATGCTACCGGTTCCCCAAAGTTATCGTGTACATGCATATGAATTGCGTAATTCAACGCTTCATCTACCTCATCCAGAAAATTTCCCCCAAGAGCTTTGGTCTTATGCCATAAGTATAGATGCCCTATATCCAAGGTCATCCCCACATTTTTCTTATTAACTGCCTTTATGAGTTCGATAACACTCCTAACAGATTGAGAAACGTTTTCAATAGCCAATCTTACATTCTTCGTTTGAGCATAGTCCGCTAATCGTTTCAAACTCTCGATTTCATTTTCTCTTTGCTCACATTCTATATCTTCTTCTATTCCATATTGCTGTTTTAAATACTTTCCACAATGGTATACGACTATATCGGAACCTATGTACTCGGCAAAATCTATACTCGCCTTCAATGACCTGTATTGAATCCTTTTGTTAAATATATCTTTGAGATTTATCATATCTGGTGCATGAACCGTATAGTTCAGGTCATGCTTTTTCGCTATCTCAACAATGGAATCTATCTTCTTTGCATTTATCTTCCCATGAATTATACCATCGACACCGTGAGGAGAGATCTCCACGTAGTCAAAACCGAACTTCTCAAATATATGAAGCTCCTCATCGAACCTTCTGAGTCTACCATTTATCCTCTTCGAATCCGCGTTTATGCCTATGCCCTTGATTCCTATGCCTTTGATCTCCATTATATTCCCGATGCTCCTTTCAATTTGATAGTTTTAAAAATTAAAACAAACCTATTTTACTACTAAACTTTTTCTTCTGCAATACCTCCTTTATTATTCTTCACACAGAAGATTTTTCCCGGAATATTTATCAAAAAGGAATACTTTTCCTGTGAATTCGACGTTAACCTTCTCCCCAATAGAGGGTACATGTTCTCTATCGACTATGGTCTTTAACATGGTCTTTTCTCTCGATAACGTAACCAATAATTCTCTTCCCATCATCTCTATCATATCTACCAGCCATGAAGTAGAATCCTGGGAGCCTGATCTCTCGTAAGAAATATTCACATCTTCGGGACGAACACCGAAGAGCACCTCCTCCGTGTTTCTCTCTTGTTTTAGTACAACTTTCATATCTTCTGGGAGTTCGAAACGAACATCAGGGTTGAGGAAAAATAGATTCCCATCTTTGAAGGAGAGAGAACCTTCTATAATGTTCATCGGTGGACTCCCAACGAATGTGGCTACGAATAAATTCTTTGGTATATCGTAAAGCTCATCTGGAGATGAATATTGTTGTAATACCCCATTTTTTATAACTGCGATCTTGTCGGCTACAGTCATCGCCTCGGATTGATCATGTGTAACGAAGATCGTTGTTATACCGAGTCTCATTTGCATCTTTTTGAGTTCCGTTCGCATTACCACTCTCAATTTGGCGTCGAGATTAGACAAAGGCTCATCCAGTAACAGGATATCTGGAGATTTTACCAATGCTCTTGCAACAGCTACTCTCTGTTGTTGTCCGCCAGACAATTGTATAGGCTTTCTATCGAGTAATTCACCGATTTCGAGGAACTCACTTATCTTTTTGACCTTCTTATCGATCTCTTTCTTATTTTCTCTTTTCAAGCGTAAAGGAAATGCTATGTTTTCGAAAACAGTCATATGAGGATACAGGGCATAGCTCTGGAAGACCAGGCCTATTTTTCTGTCCTTCGGAGGTAGATCGTTTACCACATTATCGCCAAACCATATCTTACCTTCGGTTGGCCTGTATATTCCTGCTATCATGAGAAGAGTTGTTGACTTACCACAACCGGATGGCCCTAACAGAACTACTAATTTCCCATCTTCGACTTCCAAGGTCAGATCATTCACGGCAACGACCTTTCCAAAGATCTTCGTTATATTATCGAGTAATACCCTCAAAGTTCACTCCTCCTTCTTTCACTATGCTTTCCTTCCACCAAAGGACATCTGAAGCAATGCCTTTTGTGTAAAGATGAAGAAAAGCAAGGTTGGAATCATATAAAAAGTGGCCACAGCGCTAAGCAACCCGTAATCCACGAATTTGAACTCCCCGATCAAAGAATTGAGAAATGTTGCTAACGTCTGCTTTTTAGAAGTGAAGATGAAAGTGTATATGTATAAGAATTCTCCCCATCCGGAGAGAAAAGAAAATAGAGATATAGCCGCAATCCCTGGCTTCAGAAGTGGAAGTATTACATACCTCCACGTCTGCCATCTATTACATCCATCGACAAAAGACGACCATTCTATATCCCAGGGAATGTTATCGAAAAAACCTTTTATTATATTTGTAGACATAGGGATCTCCAGAGATATCTTTACCAACATGACCCCCCATAGGGTGTCTAAAAGTCTCATCGTATACAAGACGTAATAGATAGCGATCAGAAGAGCTACGCCAGGAAATGCATGAAGGAGCATGGTCATACCCTGGATCATAACCCTACCCTTGAAACGAAAGCGCGATAACGCGTAACCGCTGAGAGTACTGACCAAAACTTCAGAAATAGTTACGGCAAGTGCTAAAAGCAGGGTATTCAGTGTAATGGGCCAGATACTCGTATGCATAACGGCTCCAAACTTTATCGGTTGCCAGAGAAATCTCCAATTGTGGAGTGTAAATTTCAAAGGGATGAGTCCATGCCACATCTTTGCACTGAAAGAGGAGAGAAACAACCAGAGATAGGAAAGGAATATTGGGATAGAAATGATCGTCATGATGATCGTCGATATTATCTCGTTTCTTCTGGAAAATGTAACTGCCTCTCCTCGAACCTCTTGTGCCCTTCTCTCTTTCTTTTTCTTTCTTTTCAGTGAGTAGATCGCCCTTTTTGGGATTACCTGAGTTGCCCCACGAGGCGTTTGCCCCTTCATCTTGAAACCTCCTGCCCCATCATCTTTCTGAAGCCGAAGATCTTCCAGCTGATGAAAGTAAAAATGATGCCTATTATTACCAAAAAGAGGGATAAAGCTGCTCCATTCCCGAATTCCATATATTTGAATGCCTTGTGATAGGCATATAAGGACCAGACTTCTGTTTCATGCAAGGGACCTCCGTCCGTTAATATCAAGATATACACATAAGAATTCAAAAGTGAAAGGGTTTGCCAGATGAAGATGTACATTATTTCCCACTTGATCATTGGGATTATTATTCTCTTGATTATTTGCCAATCTCCTGCTCCATCTACCTGAGCAGACCATATGTAATCTCTGGATATACTCTTTATTGCAGAAGAAAAGGTTACCATTCCAAAAGATGCACCGATGAAACCATTTGCAAAGACTATAACTCCCATCGGATAGCTTGAAAACCAATCTATCGATGAACTCTTACCGAATAGAGAGAGAATCGTGTTGAAGAGTCCGTATTGAGTGGGTTCAAATATCCACATCCATAAAAGGCAGTAAACGACAACAGGGGTTAATCTCGGTAAAAGCCATATGGCTCTGAAAAACATGGCTGTATTCTCATGTGTGGTAAAATATGTGGTCATCAACGCCAAAAGAAAGGCAATTCCTACATTGAAGATGAGCGTTAGCGCAACGTATACGAAAGTTGTTAGTAACACTTTGTAGGTTAGCGATTGGGTTAAGAAGTGCTCGAAATTAGTAAAGCCTGTGAAGTCCCAAGACAACTTATAGTCCATGCTGGTGAAGGAAAGGATCACGGTGAGAATCACAGGAATGAAGTAGAAAGCCAGGACAAGAATTAGAAATGGACCCAAGAACCCCATTACAGATGAAGTCTTTACTTCCACATCTTTGCCTCCTTTTTCTAATAGCAGCTTCTGAGCAGGGTTTGAACCCAAAAAGACAGACCTAAAGGTCTGTCTTTTCAAATTATAGCTATTTTACGATCTTTATATTAGGTATAGCAGATTTGACCTCTTCTTCAAACCACTTAACGGCTTTTTCTGGTGACAACTTTCCAAGCTCTACTGCCTGAACTGCTCCGTAGAGTGGATCCATTATCTTCTTGAAAGCAAGGTTGTTTGGTAAGACAGTCGTGTACTTCAACATAGGAGTTACTGATGCAACGAATTTGTTTTTAACATAAGATGGATATATTGCTGCACTCGCTCTTGTGACTAAGTGACCGCTGGCAAGGGCATGATTTACCAGGAATTTTGGAGAACTCACCACGGCCAAGAGTAGATTCACGAGTTCCGGATACTTGGTGTGGCTCGATACGACATAGGTAAATGGATGTGACATCGTTATGGGTTTCCCGCCTTTTTCAGGAGGAGGATTCAGAGCAAATCCTATGTTCTCCCATTCGTATGATTCTGGCAATGCGCCTAACTTCGAGTGATATGCTACTCTCTGCCACTCTGCCCAGTGCCAGGTACCACCAAACCAGAAGAGAGATCGACCTTCTACGAATGCCTTATGAATACTTCTCCATGAGATGTTCGTCATAGAAGATGGGAGTACACCCTCATCTACCATCTTCTTGAAGAATTGCAATGTATTTAACAGAGGTTTTTCTTCAACTATGAGATTACCGGCTTCATCGAAGAGCTTTCCTCCGAAGTCGTAGTACATCATGGTGAAGAATCCACCGTTGCTGGGTCGGTGAAGGAAACCATATTCAACTAAGCCCTTGTTAACAGCTTCCTTTGCTATGGCTATGAGATCGTCCAGGGTAACGTTTCCTGCTTCTATTTCTTTAGGAAAGTTCGCTATCTTCTCTTCGGACCATCCGAGTTTTCTCAATACGTCCTTTCTGAAATACAAGGGTCTTGCCTCTGTATCTTGAGGAATGGCATATATCTTGCCATTGAATTTTACCGCATCCCACAAACTCGGATAGACATCGTAATAAGCTATATCATTGTATTTTTTCACATATTTATCCAACGGAAGGATGTAACCAGCATCTGCCATCCAGGGTATATCTTCATGTCCTTCTGCTCGAATATCTGGCTCCTTGCCGGCTTTAAACGCAAGGATATACTCCTTTCTATACTCATCCCAACCTCCCTGGAACCATGTCGTTTCGATCTTTATTCTGTAGGGAGAATCACAGGCTGCCAGAATGTTATTAGCGATCTTCACAGCATCACCGAAATTAGTGATCCTGGTAGTATCAGCAGGTGAGCCTACACCTTCGATCTTAATGGTAACCGTCGTAACAGCAAAGATACCAACCGCCATTATCAGAAGAATACCAAGTAATACTCCAAATTTCCTCACTTCTATCACCTCTCATTAAAGGTTTTTAAACTCCTAACCACCCTGCTCAGAAGCAAATGCATTTCTTTTTCTTTCGAATTCCTATTCATTATAAATTATTTTTATGGTTATGTCAAGCATTTTACCTATAGAATGATCTATAAAAGAATATCGTTTTTACGCTTATCTTATCAAATTACATTTCGCAAAGCTGTAATAATCCTCTTCATTTTTACCCACTATGATATGATCGAGCACCTTTATTCCAACGATCTTGCAGGCATCTACAATGCGTTTTGTCAATTCGATATCCTCTTCTGAGGGTGTACCATCACCAGAAGGATGATTATGAACCAGTATTATGGAAGAAGCGGATCTTATCATGGCTTCCCTTACGATCTCCTTCGGATCGACTACGCTTGTATCGATACTGCCTCTGCTTATCTCTATGTTATGAATGGGCTTGTTTTTCACATCGAGAAGAATGATGTAGAAGAATTCTTTCTTCGCATCTCTCAAATAAGGACCGTAGTACTCTGCGATGTATTTGATAGCATCATCAGGACTTTTAAGGCTCTTTCGCTTTTGTGCCTCTTCTCTGAAGAACCGCTTACCGATCTCCAGTGCTGCTTTTATCTGTGCTGCCTTCGCATAACCTATTCCTTCTATTTCACAAAGATCAGATATGGAAGCGATATCTATATTTCTCAATGTCTTGAATCTGTTTAACAACCTCTTCGATAACTCTTCTGCACTGACACCCTTTTTCCCGGTACGCAAGATTATTGCAAAGAGTTTTGATAAGGAAAGTACTTCCGGACCATTTCTGATGAGCATTTCTCTCGGTCTTTCCTCTTCTATCCATTCCTTAATAGAAATATGTACTTTCGATATAGACTTACGTTTCTTCATTCCAAATTCACTAAACCCACTACACACCTCTACATCTCACATTGAGTGCACTTTCTAATCTTTCAATCGTCTTAGTGAATAGCTCATCTACTTCTTCTTCCGTTAGTGTTCTATCTTTTGCCCTATATATGATTGCGAAGGAAACAGAAGTATAACCAGTTGGTATATTCTTACCTTTATAGAGATCGAAACAGAATACCTTCTCGACTAAAGTACCACCCACAGCCTTTACGATGTCTATCACATCTTTTGCCCTATTCTCTTCCGAAAGGAGGAGAGAGATGTCTCTACGGATATACGGATATGGAGATATCGGCTTATAAAGAACCCTTTCTTCTTTGAAAGATGAGAGAGCAGGAACATCTAATTCGAAGACGTACACCTCTCCTTTTATATCATATGCCCTGGATATGTTTTCATTCAATTGACCTAAGAGTCCTATGTACTCCCCATTTCTACTGATACGACTCTGTCTGTATATGTGTAGGAATGGGAATTTTGAACGTAAGAATTGCACAGACCTCACTCTCAACTTTTTCAAAAGTGTTTCTACAACACCCTTTAGATAAAGAAAATCAACGTTATGTTTAAAGGAGTAGTCCAACGGTTCAACTCTACCCACCATTAATCCTGCAAGATGTCCTCTTTCATCGATTTGCCCATCTTCACCCTTCCTAAAGATATTACCGACCTCGAATAATTTTATATCGGTGATCTGCCGCTTGAAGTTATACTCAGCCGCTTTAGAGAGCCCAAAAAGCAAAGAACTTCTAAGAAAGCTCATATCACGGGAGAGGGGATTATTTATCGGTACGCTATCTTTGAGAGATCGAATACCGAATTCACCCCAATTCTTGAGGTTCTCTGGATCGATGAGAGAATATGTTAAAGCTTCATCAAATCCCAAAGACAGCATGATATCTCTTATTTCATCTTCCATTTTTTGTTTTCCACTCATGTCCCCTGTATTCGTATAGACAAAGGGCATCTTTTCCGGAATATCGTCATAGCCATGCAATCTTCCAACTTCTTCTATCAGGTCTACTTCCCTCTCTATATCTGGCCTGAACGTCGGGACACGTACCTTTATATCTTCCCCATTGACCTCTTCCACCTTAATATCGATGGCATTCAATTTTTCAGATATCTCTTCTACTGATAGCGATTTTCCCAGGACGAGTGCACACCTCGAACTACGTAAAGTCAACTCCCTTGGTTCTATCGATTCGGGATATATATCCACAACTCCCTTTGATATCTCTCCATTTGCCAATTCCTTTAGAAGAAAGGCGACCCTGTTAGCAACCTCAACAGCGGCATTGGGGTCGACCCCCCTCTCAAACCTATAAGAGGCATCCGTCGTCAATCCAAGGGATTTCGAGGTCTTTCTTATACTCACTGGATCAAAGTAGGCTACCTCTATCAAGACATTTTTCGTATTCTCATCGATCTCCGTTTCTGCACCCCCTATAACTCCTGCTATGGCTATTGGTTTTTTCCCATTGGTTATAACGAGATCGGTTGGCTTCAACACATATTCTTCACCGTTTAACGCCTTTATACTCTCTCCATCCTTTGCATCGCGTACGAGTATCCTACCAGTTTCAAGCTTATCGTAGTCGAACGCATGTATAGGTTGCCCGTACTCGAACATAACGTAATTCGTTACGTCTACGATGTTGTTTATTGGTCCTAATCCAACTGCCATTAGACGTTTTTTGAGCCATAAAGGAGATTCTTTAACTTGAACATCTCTTACGATGCGAGCGACGTATCTTTTGCATCTCGATGATGCGATCTCTATCTTTACATCTTCAGAGGTCTTTCTTTCAGACTCAATGAGGGTAAAATTGGGTTTGAAAAAAGGCTTACCAGTCAATGCATGGCATTCCCTCGCTATACCGATATGTGAGAGACAATCGGGGCGATTTGGGGTTATCTCGAGGTCGTAAACGATATCCTTTAGACCAAGATATTCGATGGCATCCATTCCAGGTTTTATATTATCATCCTTAAAGGTATAAACCCCCTTTGACTTTCTTTCTACGCCCAATTCTTCCAAAGAGCACATCATCCCTTCCGACACCACGCCATGAAATTCTCGCTTCTTGACTTCTGCTCCACCGAAAAGCCTCGACCCCTCCTGAGCAACTACCACCATATCACTCTGGGATACACTGAGATCAGCGGTGATGAGGTTTAAACTCTTATCTCCGATATCCACTTTACAGATCTTAAGTCTTCCATCATTCGGATGAATCCGGGTGGAGACAATTCTGCCGATCTTCAATCCCTTCATATCTTTCCAGGGATTATAAATGCCTTCCACATTTGTACCGGATAACGTTAGCAGACTCATTATCTTCTCTGGAGATAAATTCAGATCGATGTAATCTCTCAGCCATTCATTCGAGATCAGCAACTCTATCTCCCCCTTAAAACTGTTCTATGAACCTGATATCGTTTATGTAAAGCGATCTAATATCATCCACACCGTATTTTAGCATGGCTATGCGTTCAACACCCATACCGAAGGCAAAACCCGTCCATCGCTCCGTATCGTAACCCACGTTTTCCAACACCGCCACGTGTACCATACCTGCTCCCAATATCTCGAGCCAACCCGTATACTTGCACAAAGGACATCCCTTACCCCCGCACCTCGTACAGGAAACATCAACCTCGAAGCTGGGTTCAGTAAAGGGGAAATAATGAGGCCTCAGACGTATGCGGTTGTGTTTACCAAAGATCCTTCTGGCGAATTCTCCGAGTACAGCCTTCATGTTCGCCACACTTATCCCCTCATCTACCATCAAACCTTCGACCTGGTGGAACATGGGAAGATGAGTTGCATCATAATCCCTCCTATATGCCTTACCGGGAGAGATCACACGTATGGGAGGTTGTCGTTTTTCCATAACTCTTACCTGAACAGGAGAAGTATGTGTTCTCAGGAGGAGCGCATCCCCAACGTAAAACGAATCGTGTAGGTCTCTTGCGGGATGCCAATCCGGTGTGTTAAGGGCATCGAAGTTGTAGTAAGTCGTTTCTACTTCAGGACCATCCACACTTTCAAACCCCATACTTATGAATATATCTCTGATTTCTCTCATCGTCCTGATCACCAGATTCTCATGCCCTATGCGTCTCTTCTTTCCAGGCAAAGTAATGTCTACGAACTCACTGTGCAAGGCCTTCGCCTTCAACTCCGATTCTATCTCTCTATATTTGGCGGAAAGTGCTTCGTTCAGGGTAATTTTTACGGTATTGGCAAGCCTTCCTATATCTGCCCTTTCTTCCTCAGGGATATTCTTTAAGATCCTCAGTATAGTGGTTAACTCCCCCTTTCT
>WFSK01000212.1 GCA_015486095.1 Thermotogae bacterium | reverse complement strand
TCTCAAGAGGGAAAGAGAAGAGGGTATGAAAGAAGGTATAAAGGAAGGTATGGAAAAAGGTATGCTGGAAAGCACTCAAGAAGCTGTAATAGACGCGATTGAAGCCAAATTCGATGAAGTACCGGAAGACGTGGCAAAACAGATAAGGGAAATGAAGGACCTGAATGTGTTAAAGGATTTACTTAAGAAAGCCATAAAGTCAGAGACACTCGACAAATTCAGAACTGTGTTGAAGGCAACGAAAGATAAATGATCCCTGTCATTCTATCGTAGGGATAGGTCTTCAACGACTCCGTCCAATTCTGTAAGGACGAGTTTTTAAACTTGTCCGATGGAATGAAGTTCCATAACGTTATTCACCCTTGGTGAATCGGGCAGGAGTGAATTCCTGATCCTACGATATATTCACACCTGCCTTGAGACAAGAATATACCTTACATCAATTACTTCACTTTTTATTATACAGCCTTTCTCATTCGCTCATTCAACATGCATCACTGAACCCGTGGTTGGACATCGGAGTCTAACTTGTATAAGAGTTTCGTTAACAAATCCTATTATTGGGGGTAAGAGTATGAAGAGTTCAAGGGCAGCATTGGTACTGTGTATATCAGTTTTGTTCTTTTCCTTAACATCATTCACTATGGGTAATAACAATCGAATGGACTTCAAGACGTTTTGGACACTCGCTTTCAACAATTCCGCAGATATGAAAATGGCTACCTTAAGCTACGAGATAGCGAAGATGCAATACGAGGAGTCTAAAGTAGTTGCGGAGACGCAAAAAGAGAAACTCCAGGCGGAAAAGCAATTTTTACAGGCACAGAGCGCATATAACACTTCTATTAAGAATTTTTTCTCACAGATGTTGAATCTGTACGGCTCTCTTGTCACCGCGCAAAAGCAGCGAAAGGTTAAGGAGATCGCGGTGAGGATAAAGGAACTCGATTTGGATGCCAACAAAAAGGCTCTTTCCATCGGTAATGCAACGCAGGATGATGTAAAGCAGGCGGAAGTGGGGCTATCGAACGCTGAATTGAATCTATCTTCCTTTGAGAATGATATCTCAAAATGGTGGAAAGAGTATTCATTCTACACAACCCAGACTTCTACTCCTGCAACCTTCGTTCCCATATCTTTTAAGGAAATAAAACTCCCCACCTATTCTTCCACGCTGCTTTCATTGTACACATCCAACGATCTTCAACTGAAGTTGAAACAGATAGATGCCCAGATAAGCCGCATAGATGCAGATCTTGCCCATTCCACTTCGTCTCCACAGGATGTAGATATCGCCGAGAAGAATGCAGAGATCGCAAAGCTAACACTCAAGAAAACCGAATTCAACGAAGAGCAATCCTTTGTCTCCACATACAATTCTTTGAAGAATGCGATCGTCTCCCTGCAAAATGCCGAAAAGTCTCTCTCCACCACTCGTGCGAACTTCAAGGATACGCAGACCAAATATGCAAAGGGACTGATATCCGAAAGCAGCTACCTCACTCAGTTATCTGCTTTTTACACCCAGGAGTTGAACATGGAAACCGAAAGGATAAATACTTACATATCATACGTCAATTTCAAATTATCCATAGGTGAAACGCTCGAAGATATATTGAACGAGATCTTGAAGTAGCGGCATAGGAGAGACTTATGAGAGTCTTGCTCAGCCTGTCGATCGTGTTATCTATCCTATTCACCATATCTTTTGCGAACGATTACCATATCCTTTCAAACCTCGTTAACGAGTTTATCGACGCCGATCAAACTTTGAAAGGTATAGTATGGGACCTTGAGAAATGGAATGCATCACAGGAGTTGAAGAACAGGTGGTATATTCCAGATGTGAGACTGACAAACAATTCCTTTTCTGTAAACTACGATGAGGGTAAGGATAAATGGATCTTCAATGATGATCTGAACGGCGCTGTCTCTCTTTCTCTACCGAGAGATATAAATATCTCCTTTCTGCCTTCTTTTTCCTGGCAGTGGGATGATGTGAATTCCACAAGTATCTCCTACACTTTTTCTATCTCTGCTCCTCTGTATTATTCCAACACCTCCGACATTCAAGACGAACTCACCGGATTGATGAAGACGAGTGATATCCTATCCCGAAAAAACACTGTGATAATAGATGCGTTGCAGACGATAGCGAATTTCCCACTTGACAGGGAATCCACTGAGAACGACAAAGAACTGCTCGAAACCGCTTCTGAAACCCTTTCGAAAGTGAATGTCACATATGAGAAGAAACTAACGGATCTGCGCTCTTTACTGCAATCCAGGGTTACAT
>WFSK01000211.1 GCA_015486095.1 Thermotogae bacterium | reverse complement strand
ACGGAGAAGAAACGATATCTACCAATGATGGCAAATTCATTGCTACCGTTGACGATCATGGATTAGTTCATGTTAAGAAATTTGATGTAGTCGAAGGGACGGTACTCGATGAGATCGGTATAGCAAGAGTGAGTGGATTCCCAGAGAGTACCTATTACGTAAATAAAGAACTCGGAAAGCATGTAGAAAAGGTTTCTTATGACTTCAGAGTCGCAAAAATGAAAGTACTCGGTGGAAATAATCCTGTTGCAGTTACGGTTGTGGCAGATCTGGTCTCCAAAAATTTCGTTGGATTGGAACAGCACAATGTCATTTCCGTCTATAAGACGGGAGACATCTTCGTAAATACAAGATTCGTATTCAAGACATACGAAGACATGATGAAATTGCAGGTCATGGTTACGCGACCTCTAACTGAAGTAGCCGAAGATGCGCTTCATATCTTACCCGTATTCAGGCGTTTAACCTGGGCCGATCAATTAGGAGTTACCCCTTTGGATTACTGGCTCGAAAAGAATGCGATCGTATACGTAGATAAGGAACCCTACATAGCATTCCCCGCAACCGATTCCATGAAACCATTATGGTGGGGAGCAACCTACATCTTTGCCTCCGAGGAAAGATGGAGAACCAATTACTCTCCAAAATTAAAAATGGGTGTAGGAGAGATCTTGCCAGAAAAGGAGATCGTTCCCGTTGACTATTGGAAATGGATCTGTGGAAATACCTGGGTCTACGAGAGTAGAGAATTCAGGGATGGGGTATTCAAATGGATACCCGGAGAATTCGAAGCATACGCTGCTACTAAAGGTTGTGTACCCAAGAAATTAGAGCAGTTACCAAATAGGTACAAAGCAGGCGATGTTGTGGTATTCAATAGGGTGTATAGCATCTACAATTCTTCCTCCGAATATAATGCCGTTAGATATCTGGAAGGAAGAACAAAGGAACTTCGTTCCGTTAAGATAGCGAAGTGATCTCTTTAGAGGGCAAGCCTTTAGGCTTGCCCTGACTTATCTTAGAGGTGATCTGAATGAGAAAAAGATGTGTTATTATTCTTTTATTGTTGTTTATACCCATTTTAGGAGTGACCAGGATGATCAATCTCTCCCACCTCGATTTTCTTAGAACATCCTTCGATATAGATGGAAAGATGTGTTATGGTTGGTACGTCTATTCCAAGCCCTCCCCGGATAATCTTAAATACATTAAGGTGGAAGCGAACGGAGAAGGAGCGAGTTGCGTAGACGATGTGGCAAGGGTGGCCATCTTGTACTCGATGTTGTTAAAACTGGAACCTGAAAATGCTACCTACATTACCAGACTGAAAGAGGCCTTGAATTTTATCCTATCTCTTCAGGACGAGGATGGAGATCTCTACAATTTCGTCTCTAAAGATGGGAAAATAAATAGATTTGGAGTAACGAGCAGAAAGAGTGGTGGATGGTGGGCCGCAAGGGGATTCTGGGCAATAACAGAGGCGATGCGTTTCTTTAAGACCAAAGATGAAGATTATTATTCTAAATTAAAAAAGAGTTCTTATAGTCTTTATAACGTCTTGAAATCCAATCTACGACATGGTTTACTTCATGGGTATTCCGATATGAGCTCCATCTTTCTATTAGGACTCTCGAATCTTTATTCCGTTACAGGAGATGAAGATATATCGTCTACCGCATCGATGGTGGCAAATGCTATCATAAGATGTCGAAGTACTATAGGGCCCTTCAGTGATTATTTTTCCACTAAACCCGATGAAGGTGAATGGCATGGTTGGGGTAGCAGGCAGATGCAGGCACTGGCAGTTGCCGGGAGAGTATTCAAACAACCCGAATGGATAAGAGCAGCTGAAAGATGCGCATTGAACTTCACCTCCTTTCTCATTCTTGGATTTGGTCCGATCTATTCGTTCAATCCTTCCGTGATAAGTTATCCTAAGATAGCCTATGCTATGGAGCCCATCGTCAGTGGATATACCGAACTTTATAGAGCCACCAACGATAAAGGATATGCTATTTTAGCCGCGATGGCTGCTTCCTGGTTTCTTGGGAATAACGAACTTAAAGAGCCAATGTATGATTTGAAGACGGGAAGAGGATACGACGGCCTGGAGAAGGATTACATGAATAAAGATTCCGGGGCTGAATCCACAGTATGCTCGCTCATCGCATTGGCAGACGTATTGGAATTACCTAAAGAATATAGTAATTATCTTAAACTCAGATCGATCGAAGCCTTTATACCAAGAGTGTTGGAAGCCGAGCTTATGAATCCCGGTTTGGGTGAATTAAACGTTGAAGGGGCTGGAAGTGCGGGTGGAAAGGCTATGGCTTCGCTAAGCGATGATGAACTTTTGAAGCAAAAACTCGCACTTAAGAAAGGCGGTTATAGTGTATACTGCATATTCGATGGTAGCAGGGCAGATGGCCATTTATATTATCTTCTGCATCATAATAAAGGCAACATAGAAGTAAGAAACGAAAAGAAACGTATGGTAAAATTGCTGAATGTATCGATAGATAAAGATGGCAAATATACCTTCGTTATCAAATACAGGGGCAGAGGAGAGATCTCGATAGATCAGGTTCTGGTAGTTCCGAATACTATCTGGCGTATATTTAGAATGGATAAAACAGGAATAGCATTTATCTATGGAAATGATGTAGATCTATCGGCTTTCACTTCGGGTAATATCGAAACCCTGTGGAAGAGGAATAAGGTTACTATAAAGAGGTTTATCTTGAATCCAAAGGTTGTTGAACAAGCCAAAGAACGAAAAGGAATCGTGATGAAAAGGGCTGAAACCCTTGGAGAAACAAAAGATTTTTCCATCTTAGATATTTCATCCTTCTTTAACAACGATGGTATCGCATCTTTTAAACATCCTCGATACGGTAATTTCGATAATCATTCTGGAATATACGGCGCTACCTATCCCTTAGAAGAATTGCAGAATTGCATGAACGAAAACGGAAGTTTAGAGGTAGATAATATTCCATTCATACTCAAGGGTTTAGAAGGACACATGAAGAACAACATAGCATTACAGGGAGAAAAGATATGTCTTCCCAAAGGGAGGTATTCTTACATCTACTTCCTGGGTTCTTCTGAGCATGGGTCTTTTAAAGTGCCCGTAACATTCGAATATTCGGATGGTTCAAAGCAGACCGATGATTTAGGATTTTCAGATTGGTGTCAAGGACCGCAGTTAGGGGAGAAAATAGCCTGTAAGATGCCTTACAGATATGATTCTAACGGAAGCAGGCAATCTATAACTTGCTATCTCTTTACGCAAACCCTGAAATTGGCATCGAAAAAGGAACTGATAACCATCCTGTTACCGAGAAAGAATACGATGCATATATTTGCCATAACATTGAGGAAAAGTACTGAAGGTAAGCGCTTACATATAGAGGAGAATAAATGATAGAATGAAGAGGATCACCATAAATGAAGTGGCAAAGGTGGCAAATGTCTCGATCGCAACGGTATCAAGGGTAATAAACGGCGATCCAAAGGTTCTGGATAGCACGA
Organism: Thermotogae bacterium; assembly: GCA_015486095.1. GTDB lineage: Bacteria > Thermotogota > Thermotogae > B3-G13 > B3-G13 > B3-G13. Next base: position 888 of record WFSK01000211.1, on the reverse strand, counting down.
GGAAGAAGGTACTAAAAGTCATTCAAAAATTGGGTTATTCCTCGGAACCCTCTGCGAAAAGGTTGGCTCTAAAGAAAGATTTGAGAATCGGAGTAGTGGTTAGCAGTAGAATCAAAAGGCTAATAGAAGATTCTACAGATGAATTCTACAACGTTATACTTCGTAGCATTCATAATCACAAGAATAGAGAAAGATGCAAAATAGAAGAGAGGTTACCCGAAGACCTATCTGCTAAAGAATTCGATGGAATCATCATACTCGGCAGCGAATTGAAAAGAAGTGTTCTAAGAGATATCCTTTCTTCAGGCAAACCTGTGGTTCTAGTCGATCATTACGAACCGGGCTTAGACGTCGATAGCATAGTTACTGATGGATATGGAGGGGCTATTAAAGCAGTTAATTACCTCTTGATGAAAGGTATAAAGAGAATTGTTCACATACATGGCCCCTTAGACAGGTTTGGATTCAAGAATCGTTTCGATGGCTATATCGCCGCTATGGAAAAGGCTGGATATATACCTAAGACATATGAGGCTAACGATGTGATAGGAGATATGGCTACGATCGTTCGATATATCCTCGCCACTTACGGCAAACCCGATGGCATATTCGTCTCAAACGATTATATGGCTATGAAAGTCATAGAGGGATTGAAAAGTAACGACTTAAGGGTACCGGATGATGTATCCGTTATAGGTTTCGATGACATAATAGCGGCTGAGCTCTTCAATCCACCGCTGACTACGGTAAAAACCTTTAAAATAGAAATGGGATATCTTGCCATGGAAAGATTGTTAGATAAGATATTCAAAGAAAGTGTTCATCCTGTAAGGATATCTCTGTTTACAGAATTGGTGATCAGGAAGAGTACTCGATAAGAGGAGGTGT
>WFSK01000210.1 GCA_015486095.1 Thermotogae bacterium | reverse complement strand
GTTGCCATAGCGAGGGCACTTGCGAATTCTCCAGAATTGCTCATAGCCGATGAACCAACTGGAAACCTGGATAGTAAAACTGGTAAAGAGATCATGGACTTCTTCTCTTCGCTTAAAGACGAAAGGCTCACTATAATCTTGGTCACTCACGAACGAGACATAGCGAGTTATGCCGAAAAGATATATCACATGAGAGATGGCCTCATAGTGGATGAAGAGGGGTAAAAAGATGTTCGTTGAAGCCTTTAAGATAGCCATAAAGAGTTTGATGTCAAATAAGTTGAGGAGTTTTTTATCCATACTGGGGATAGTCATAGGAGTATTCGCGGTAATAGTCGTTATATCTATCGGTGAAGGGACGAGTTACAACATAAAGGAAAAGATCATGTCTCTCGGCACGAACTTAATACTGGTAACGCCGGGAAAGATCGGTGGAAGGGCAGGGACACGTTATACGGCTATTTCAGATCTGTTCACCGAAAAAGATGGTGAGAAGATACTGAATTCCTCTGATGCGATAATCAACGTGAGCCCAATAATACAAAGATCGCTGTTGGTCGAATACAGGACAAACAATATGGATTCTCTGGTGGCCGGGGTCTATGCGAATTATGAAGACATTCTGAACGTAAGACTCGATGAAGGAAGGTTCCTGATACCTTCGGATGAGGATTACAGACGTCGTGTTGCCGTCATAGGTTCTGAAGTGTCGGATACACTCTTTCCATACGAAGATCCCCTTGGTAGGACGATAACCATATACACGGGTAAAACGAGGCAGCACTTCAAGGTAATAGGTGTGATGGCTCCGAAGGGGAGATCGCTCTTTCAAAACCTTGACAACATGATAATAGTTCCCTTCAGTACTGCTCAGGCTCGTCTGTTCCACACGAAATATGTGCCCATCTTTGCGGTGCAGGCGAGTAGTTCTAAGGATACAGATAGGGCCATAGAGGCGATAGACAGAGTTATGTACGCAAAGTATAAAGATGAAGAGAAATACAACATAACCAGTCAGAAGGAACTCTTGAGCACGATAAGCGAGACATCCAGAATTTTAACGATGATGTTGGCGGGGATAGCGAGCGTCGCGTTGCTCGTCGGTGGCATAGGTATAATGAACATAATGTTGGTCTCCGTTGCAGAGAGAACGAGGGAAATAGGGGTGAGAAAAGCTATAGGAGCGAGGAAGATAGATATAATAATGCAATTTCTCTTAGAATCCGTAGTGTTGACATCTTTGGGAGGAATCCTCGGAGTGATAATCGGGATCGTAGGTTCTAAAGTGATGTCATATATTGCGGGATGGACGACTGTGATCACCCCCTGGTCTGTTATCGTGGCATTTTCTTTTTCCATATTGATCGGCCTATTCTTCGGTATATACCCTGCACGCAAGGCTGCATCTTTAGACCCAATAGAGGCGTTGAGATACGAATGAATTATAAAACGACGACTATTCTCAGATCGTTCACATTCGTTCCGGTAGGACCAGTTTTGATGGCATATCCGCTTTCGAGTAAAAGAGGATATGCGTCGTGTTCTTTAAGGGCAAGAAGGGGATCGAAGCCTTTCTCTTTCATCTCCTCGAATGTATCTCCATCCGCTATTCCTCCAGCGATATCGGTGGGGCCATCGGTTCCATCAGTATCTATTGAAGCCAAAGCCATTCCTTTTATACCCTTAGCATATATCGAGAAAGAGACCACGACTTCCTGATTTGGACCACCGCTCCCATTTCGATCATCGGTGTTAAGCGTTACCGTCGTCTCCCCTCCGCTTATAATGATACACGGAGGTTTAAAAGAAGTCCTGCCTTCGAGAGTATCTTTTCCTATGGCGGCAAGGAATCTCCCGACCTCTCTTGCCTCACCCTCAATGGATGTTGAAAGTACGTAAGCTCTGATGTCCATATCCTCTCCAATCCTTTTCGTCATCTCACATGCCCAGGCAGAATCGAAGACCTTGTAAAATACCCTTTCTCTAAGCTCCTTAGGGGTTTCATATTCTTCTGTACCGTTCCTCAAAAACGATAGTACCCTATCGGGTGTGTTTTTCAATAACTCATATTTTTTCAGGACATCAAGGGCATCAGAAAAGGTGGTTGAGTCTGGAACCACGGGGCCAGAGGCTATCACACTCGGCGCATTACCGACCACATCACTCAGCATCAGACTGACGATGGTTGCCTTACAACTCCGTGCAAACTTTCCACCTTTAACCCTATCTATGTGCTTTCTCACACAGTTGATCTCATCGATGGATGCACCACTCTTCAACAAGAGTTCATTTGTCTTCACCATATCTTGAAATTCAATGCCGTTCTCTGGCATCGTGAATAGCGCAGAACCTCCGCCAGACACGAGGAACAACAAAAGGTCGTCTTCCCCTAATTCTTCACATTTCTTCAGTATCTTTCTGGTTGCATTTACACCGTTTTCATCTGGCGAAGGATGCCCGGCTTCATAGCACTCGAATCCTTTTACCTCTTCTCCATATCCGTAT
>WFSK01000209.1 GCA_015486095.1 Thermotogae bacterium | reverse complement strand
GTATAAGATAATGCTTCATCAAAACGAGGAAATGTATGGATTGAACGGAATATTTCTTCGAGTCTTTTTTCGATTAACTTCTTTTCGGATAAGAGATGTTTTTCAACCTTTGTTCTTTTCATTTCCCTCATCGTTTTCTTCGGTGTACTTCTTGAGTTCTTTGAAATTGAAATTTTCCAAAAATTTGTTGAACTCTTCTTCTTCTTTCTTTCTTTCATCAGGATTACGAGTATCTACACTCGCTTGCAGCATGATCTCATCCGAGACGAAGATCGGAGCAGAGGTCTTCAAAGCCAATACTATGGCATCGGAAGGTCTTGCATCCACTTCTATTTTTTCTTCATCGGGCACCGATTCTTCTTCTACTTCCCTGAGGACAAGAGTTGCATAATATACATCGCTCTTTATACTGTCTATGATAACCTTTTCCAATACTGCGCCCAGGGTTTCCATCACATTTAGTATGAGGTCATGGGTTAAGGGTCTTGAAAAATTTACCTTTTCCAGAGCCATACCTATTGCTAAGGCTTCGGTTGTTCCTATCCAGATTGGAATAACCCTCTGACTCTCCTCTTCTATCAATAACACCAATGGAGTATTGTTCGTTTTATCTAAAAGCAGTGCCTTAACCTTCACTTCTTTCATTTCATCGCCTCCTTTATCTCTACCAACAGAGACTTAGAGAAAATCTCTAAACTCATATAACTCACTGGGTTACCCTTTCATCCTGCATTTCGATTATCCTTTCCCTAACTAACTTACTCAACGTACGCTTTTCTTGTGGAGTAAGAGTTGACGTATCTATAGGTTCACCTATCGATATCCTTACTTCTGCTGGAGTGATGAAATGTCTATTCTTTCTAATAATATCTATCGTCCCAGATATACTTACAGGGACAACTGGAATATTAGTCATAGTTGCTAATTTAAGACTCCCAGCCTTGAACTCATAGATCTTCCCATCTGGACTGCGTGTTCCTTCAGGGAATACAGCAATGATCTTCTTATATTGCTTAATATCTTTAGAAAGCGACCTAAAAAGTTTCAATGCCGAACGGGAATTCCTTCTATCTAAGAAAACGCCCCCAGCAGATTCCAGAATTCGATTGAATATGGGTAGCCTTTTTAACTCTTTCTTTGCCAAGAAACTTATTCTGCCATCTACATATCCAACCAAGAGGGGTATGTCCATATAACTCTGGTGATTGGAAACAACAAGATATGGACCGCTTTCTGGAAGATTCTCTCTTCCCTTCACTTTAACCTTGCTGCCGGTTAATCTTATCGTCATTCTACCCCATCCATGAAGTTTCTTTTCTACATATCTTATGTACGCTTCGTAACCACGATGCTTTAATAGATATCTACATTTTATTATGAAGTAGATACCATAAAGCATAGTATAGGAGAAGAATACTATAATAAAGATGACGAATCTTATGTATACCATGTCACACACCTCAATACAATATGATATCATATATTGAGCAAAAATGTATTGAGGAGAGGATAAAGTTTTGTCTATACTCGATAGGTACATCATGAGGGGTATGATATTACCCTTCTTTATTGGTTTAGCGGGTTTTTTAGTCTTTATAAGTGTTGAATTGCTCTATCAGCTCTCGGATATCATATTGCGAAACAAGATCTCCATCGTGAATCTCTTTATATTGATATACTACAATATTCCTGCATTCACTGTTATGGGACTGCCAGTAGGTGTATTGTTCGCTATATTTTGGTTGATATCACAGTTATCTACGAATAATGAACTCCTTGCATTCGAAGTCAACGGGATATCCAAGAAAAGGGTTATAATGCCCTTTTTGATAGTCGGAGTTATTTTAAGCCTTTTTAACTTTTTTCTCGGGGACTATCTCGTTCCCAGTTTTAATGAAAAGGCCAATAGAATGACACGGGAGATCATATACCGTAAGCCGAGTATTGCCATAAGAGAAAACACCTTTTTTAAAAAGCAGGGTGAATATTTTTACGTTGAAAAGTTCAACAGAAAAACCCAAACATTTGAAAACGTAGTTATATACGATACATCGGGTAAGCATCTTAAGTTGATAACGGCTAAGAAGGCAAATGAAGAGGGTGGAAAATGGTTTTTGTACGATGCAAGGATATACGTAACGGATAAAGAAGGTATGATGACCCTTAACGGTAGATTCGATAAGATGGAATTCGATCTAAAGGAAGAAGTGAGAAGATTCTTAACTTATCAGAAGGGGCCACGTGATATGAGCACGAGGGAACTGAAGGAACATATGAAGATCTTCAAACGACTTGGACTCGACACTGCGGTATACGAAACGGAGTATTACGCCAAGTTCGCCGTTGCACTTGGCCCGATAATAATAGTCCTTGTGGGTGTTCCTCTATCATTGATATTCGATATCAGTTCCAAGGCGACTGGTATCATTCTTACTTTTATTTTAATCGTGTTATATCAGGG
>WFSK01000208.1 GCA_015486095.1 Thermotogae bacterium | reverse complement strand
GGCTCGGAGATGTGTATAAGAGACAGGGTCGTCTTTGAGGAGATGGCAAGGAGTACGGATATTCTATTATCCATATTCTGATATACTCGGGCATGGCGTTTCGACGGCTGATCTCGATTTGGCTAAAGATATTCAAAGACGTTTTTTCAATACTTCTATCGATTGTTTGGTAGACAAAGAACCTTTGCTTCCTTTAAAAGGTTCATCTGTTCCGACCGTGCTCTTAGCCTTTTATCTGAGGGAAATGGATCAAAGTAAGATAAATGAATTATCGATCGCTACGATAAGGGGCATCATTGATTTTCTAGAAGGTGGAAGATAAAGTTTATCACAGTCTGAATTCATCAACCTCTTTAACATATCTAAGGAGTATGGATAGATGCACATCTATGGGAGAAATATAATTCAGGAGGCATTGAAGACAAACATTCGATTACATCGAATATATTATCTCTCATCTCGACGAACGAACCAGGATTTCAAAAAACTGTTGAATACGTTGGCCTCTCGAAATATACCGATGGAGCCGACATCGGAAGGATCTTTAAATCGCATAACGCATAATGCAAAGCACCAGGGTATAGTAGCGGACATCGGCGATTTTCCTTACACCACTTTAGATGAACTACTCGATACGAACAAAAGGCCTTACTTTTTCATCTTACTGGATAGGATACAAGATCCACGAAATCTTGGTGCTATAATAAGAACAGCGGTAGGAGTAGGATCCACTGGCATAATAAAATCTGTGAGAGATTCGGTAGACATAACGTCAACGGTGGTGAAGGCATCTGCAGGACTCGTTTTTCGCATGCCTGTGGTGAGATGTGATAACCTGAAGATTTGTATTAATATATTGAGAGAGCGAGGAGTCTGGATATATGGAACCGATAAGACAGGGAAGGTATTGTGGGATGTAGATATGAGTGAAGATCTGGCATTGATATTTGGCAACGAAGGCAATGGGATAAAAAAGAGTATACTCAAGAGGTGTGATGAGATCATAAAGATCCCGATGGAAAGTGATGCAGATTCGCTGAACGTTTCGAATGCCGTAGCCGTGATATCCTATGAACTCTTCAGACAGAGGAGAGTAAAAAATGGGTAAAGTCATAGAACTCCCGAACGATGTTGTCAGAAAGATAGCGGCGGGCGAGGTAGTGGAACGTCCTGCATCTGTTGTCAAAGAACTCGTGGAGAATTCTTTGGATGCGAATGCGCATCACATCGATGTGAGGATCATAGGAGGTGGGAAAGAACGTATAGAGGTTATGGATGATGGAGATGGTATGTCCTACGACGACCTCGTTATGGCGGTAAAGCCCCACACCACGAGTAAGATCAGTAGATGGGAAGACTTGTTTGCATTACACAGCTACGGTTTTCGTGGAGAAGCCCTGTATTCCATAGGCATGGTATCGGAGATGGAGATCTTTACCCGGAGAGAAGAAGATGAAGAAGGACAGACCATATTGGTTAAAGGGGGTAAAACCATCTACGCCAAACATTGCCCGGCTGATAAAGGGACGAGGGTCATCGTTAGAAATCTCTTCTACAACGTCCCTGTTAGAAGAAAGTTCTTGAAATCCATCAACGTGGAATCGAAAATGATAATAGAGGTAGTCCAAAAGTTCGCCATTGCACACCCGGATATACACATAACTCTCATAAAGGACGGCGAGGTAGTTTATAATCTGCCTCCTGCTCAATCGATGTTGGAAAACATCAAGATGTTGTACCCCTGGGTGAAGACAGATATGCTTATGGAGGTAAATGACAGCGAGGAAGAGATAACGATAAGAGGATACATATCGAAGCCAACATATGGTAGAAAGAATAGACTTTACGAGATGTGTTTTGTGAACAACAGATATGTGAGGAGTGGCTTTATCTTGAAAGCTATAGAAGAGGGTTATGGCTCATTTATGGAGAAAGGGACTTTCCCATTCGCCCTTCTCTTCATCGATCTCCCTCCAGAGGAAGTCGATGTTAACGTTCACCCTCAGAAATTAGAAGTTAAATTCACCAACAGCGATAGGATCTTTGGAGGCGTGGTGAGGAGTATAAGGAAGTTGTTACGTACGATGACTCCATTACCTTTTACAACGAAAAGCACTTCGAAAGCAGAGGCGTATTCTGATGTAAGAGAAAAACTACCTAAAAGGGAGAAAATAAAACCCGTTTATCGAGCATCTACCGAAAAACTGTACGCTGCAGAACATGCCCCTGCCACGTACAGCGAAGTGCCGACGACAAAGGCTCGAAATATTCCTGGTCTCGATCTCGCCAGTGCGAAGATAATAGGGAGATTCAAAGGGACCTATATCTTACTGGAAAAGGGAGATTCGCTTCTCATAGTAGATCAACACGCGGCACATGAAAGGGTGTTATACGATGAGATATCCAATTCCTACAGGACAAAGCGTGTAAACACTCAAACCTTGATGACACCCCTGGAATTCGAGATAGAACCTGGGGGACGAGAAACGCTCCTGGAAAATGAGTCTTTAATAACATCTTTGGGTTTTTCTTTCGAGATAGAGGGAAATAAGGTGAGAATAAAAGCCGTTCCCTCCATTTTGACCTTCAAGATGAATACGTCTTCTATAACTTCGATGTTCCGTGAGATATTGGACCACTTGCGACTCTCGAAGGTGATCGATCGCGCTCAGCTCATGAAGAAGATATTCTCAACCATGGCATGTAAGGGGGCGATAAAGGCGAAAGAGAACCTTTCTACAGAGGAGATCTACAGCCTTCTCGAAAGGCTGTCCAGGGCCGATTTCCCCTTGACCTGTCCCCACGGCAGACCTACGGTACTCTCCATAGATCTCAGAGAATTACAAGGACATTTTCTCAGGACCTAATAATCGATCATACAAAAAGGCCGTTTTCTTTTATTACTCTCGCATACCACTTACCGCTTCTTTTATTATTCTTCTCTGTGTGGGATAATCTACGTAGATCAAACCAAACCTCTTCGAGTACCCGGACGTTAGTTCGAAGTTATCCATAAGAGACCACACAAAATATCCCTTCAGATTCACACCATCTTGGATAGCACGATGTATCTGAACGATATGGGCCTTTAAGTATTCCAGTCTGTCTTCATCATGGACGAATTCTCCCTCGAGTTTATCGATGAACGCCGCTCCATTGCTGGTTATATAGAGTTCTTTTGGTCTATACCTGTTGTGTACCCATTTCAGTGCATCGTATATGCC
>WFSK01000207.1 GCA_015486095.1 Thermotogae bacterium | reverse complement strand
GTATTGGGAACTCCGGTATGGCGAATGCAGCTTATATGGCGATACGCGTACTCGATCTTTTGGAAAAGAATTAAAGTCTTGACCTCTTATGACGATATGAATATAATAATGGTAAGTTTGCAACCTCGAATGAGGTAGATAACAAAGAATTTAACTAAAGGAGGTGTGAAGATGAAGAAAGAGAGAGGTTTTACGTTGGTCGAGATGATCATAGTCATGGCGGTCATAGCTGCCCTCACGGCGATAGCGATACCGGTTACAACGAGTATCGTTCAAAAGGCAAGGGGAACAAAAGTGGCATCGAAGATGGATCAGATAGCGAATGCGGCAATATCCTATTACGCCGAAAATGCAAGTACACCTACAAGTCTTGCCAGTCTCTCAGATTACTTGAAGACTACAGGTTTAGATAATTATAGTATTTATAGCACAAGTGCCACTTTTGCAGTAGATGCTTCCCCATTGGGCTTATATTCCGCTAATCCCGTTGCTTACGATAAAGCAGAAAGTATACTTAGCAAGAGTTATTCCCATGTTGTCCTTGGTAGTTCGTCAGGTGCAACTGAAGCAATATGGTTGTATGTTCCACTTCATTAAAAGTTCATGCTTTGTTGAGCCTAAAACAGGGATTTGATCAGATCAAATCCCTGTTTTTTATTTCCCTCATTTGTGATAGAGATCACTGCATTCTTTTAATATTGTGTTATTATATAATCACAAAGCTGGTATTATCTGAAAAGTGGGGTGAAAGAATGCCGCGGATCGAGCCTTTCGAAGAATTCTACGATAGATATGAAAAGTGGTTTGAAGACAACGAATACGTTTATCTCTCAGAATTGAATGCCGTCAGATTTTTTATTCCGAGAGATGGGCGAGGTGTTGAGATAGGCGTTGGAAGTGGAAGATTCGCCTCTCCATTGGGAATCAAGGTAGGCATTGAGCCCTCAACGAAGATGAGGGAGATCGCTTCGAAAAAGGGAATAGAGGTCTATGAAGGAGTGGCCGAAAAGCTCCCTTTTGAAGATAGATCCTTCGATTACGCTCTTATGGTAACGACGATATGTTTCGTGGATGATGTAGAACTTTCTTTCAAAGAGGTGAATCGCATCTTAAAGGATAACGGCATTTTCATCGTTGGCTTCGTGGATAAGAAAAGTCCATTGGGTAAGATGTACACTTTGAAGAAAGAAAGCAGCCATTTCTACCGTATCGCCACCTTTTATTCGACATCTGAGGTACTCGATCATTTGAGGAAAACCGGTTTCGAGAGGGAAGAAATTGTCCAGACGATCTTCGGAAAAATGAATGATATACGTACCGTTCAGGATTTCGAATTCGGTTATGGGAAAGGCTCTTTTGTGGTGATAAAGGCAATAAAACGGGCTACTCGTTAAAAGTTCACGAAGGATAAAAATTCGAGTATCCTCGATCGGGGAGTGTATTATGATGAAAGGCAAGAGTAAAAAAGAGAGCATGGGGTTGTTGAGAACGTCCATAGCTCAGATCGTGATAATAATTCTTTTTTCTATTGCATTTCACTCTTCGATCGGGATCGAAATAAAGGGATTAAAGGAAATGCCTTCCCTATTCGTACTTCTCCTGGCAGTGTCCTTTATCAGTGACAACGTGAGATTCGGATTCAGAGGCAGGAAAACGATCTCAAATGTCGTGGGTTTCTTACCCATGGCATTTATATTTGGTCCATTTACAGCTGCTTATTCCTCGCTGGTTATAGTTTTTCTACGTGTAGGGAGAAGGCATAAAGAGTGGATAAGAGAAATAGTAGGCCGCTTGAATAGGGCAACTCACTACGCCCTGATCTATTTTATAGCTGGTATATTCTTTCATTATTTGAAGGATTATAACGTCATCATCGCTGCGATCGCTGCCATAACTGGATATAGATTGGCAAACTCGATCCTGGTAGATTACATAGAATGGCATATCGTTGGTATAAGGTTAACACGAAAAGAATTTCTCCTCACATTTCTTACAGATTACATATTCGCCTTGGCCATTCTGCCATTCATAGCCTTGATGTGGATGGCTAAGAGTTCTATCTTAGAACTCGCCGCAATATATTCACTACTGCCACTTTTGTATATGTTATATCATACCTCTAATGTAGAAAGACTCGCAAACGAATTGAAAGAAGAAAGAGATAGGATCAAGGGATTAAATGAAAAATTGATAGAACTTTCGAAGATCCCGGTCTTAATGAGGGCAAGAACTCATCCTGAGAAGCTTCTCTCGCATATGGCAAACATGTTGACCAAAAACTTCGGCTACAGGTATGCAGTCATAAATCTATTTGATGTGGAAAACGATCGATCTATGAGAGTAGCTTACAGTGGTTTCGACAAAGAGGAATTCGAGAGATTGAAGAGGAATGCTCCAACGGTGAGCAGTAGATTCGAATTGATGAGAGATGAATTCAAGATAAGTAATTCTTACTTCATACCTCAGGGTGCAATTGAGATAAAAAGAGAAGAGAGTTTTACAGGAGAATATACCCCAGTAAAAGGAGATGATGCATGGTTACCAGAAGATGTATTCTTCATACCTTTGATCGATGAGAGTGGGATAATGATAGGATACATTTCCCTGGATTCTCCTTTGGATGGTAAAAGACCCACTCTTATGGATACAAAGGTTTTAGAGATATTCGCTTCTGAGGTAGTGAGTGCATTGAAATTATCCGAAAAGTTCCAGGAGATAATATATCGTTCTCAGATAGATCTGCAGACCGGTTTATATAACCACACCGTATTATTCGAGTATTTACAATCATTGTTGATGAATAGAGAAAGGGATCAAAAGTTGTATCTGTTGATGCTCGATATAGATGATCTAAAATATATAAATGATACATACGGTCATCTTGTAGGAGATAAAGCTATAAAACTCGTGGTGAACTCCATAAAGTCCAGCGTGAGGAAGAAGGATTTTGCTGCAAGATATGGTGGTGATGAATTTGCAGTGGTATTGGAAGATATTACCCTTGAGAGAGTTAAGGCAGTGGTAGATAAAATTCAGAGATCTACCCTGTTCCTGGATGATTTAGATGAGCAGATCACCGTTAGCATTGGAATAGCTTTATTTCCAGATGATGCCCTGAATTACAAAGCGTTGATAGATAAAGCAGATAAGGCTTTATATGTAGCCAAGAATAGGGGCAAGGCTCAATCTTGCTTTGCTATTGAGATTCCTCCAGAGAAGGAGAAGAATATATGAAATATATCCTCGTTTATGATATCTTTGAATTTGAGTGTATATTCGATACTTAGTATTCGAAAGGAGAATACAGGTGAAGAAGAGTTATAATGTATTGGTAAAAGAATCATGGTGTAAGGCATGTGGTATATGCGTAGAAGTATGTCCGACTAAGGTCTTTATCCTTCCAGATGGAGGAAAAGCGAGACCTGTTGAAGAAGACAATTGTGTAGGTTGTATGCAATGTGTTAATCTATGTCCAGAATTGGCCATACAAGTAGTGGATAGGAAAGAGGATAACGGAGATGAGTGAATTCATCTTTATGCAGGGAGACGAGGCCTGTGGAATGGGGGCCATAAAGGCGGGATGCAGGTTCTTTGCGGGTTATCCTATAACTCCAGCAACCGATATAGCCGAGTACATGTCGAGAGAGTTACCGAAGGTAGGAGGAAAATTCATGCAAATGGAGGATGAAATATCTTCCATATCGGCGGTCATTGGTGCGTCGTTAGCTGGTGCGAAGGCGATGACTGCGACTAGTGGACCCGGCTTCAGTTTGATGCAAGAAGGTATAGGTTATGCATCTATGACCGAGACTCCCTGTGTTATCGTTGATGTCCAACGCGGAGGTCCGAGTACGGGATTACCGACAAAACCATCTCAAGGTGATGTAATGCAAGCGAGATGGGGAACTCACGGTGATCATCCTGTTATAGTTATCTATCCTTCAACCGTAGGAGAGGTATACAGGTATATTATAACGGCTTTCAATTACGCCGAAAGGTATAGAACACCTGTGATCTTTCTTATGGATGAGGTATTAGGACATATGAGAGAAACGTTTGTTCTACCCGATGATAACGAGATATATATACAGCCAAGGATAGAAACGAAAGTGAAGGATGAAGATATATATCATCCCTATCTTCCAAATGAGGAAGGCATACTGCCTATGGAGAGATTCGGAAGCGAGCACAGATTTCATGTATCGGGCTTGGTTCATGACGAAAGTGGCTTCCCGGTACCTTCTGAAGAAACTGCAAAAAGGCTTCTTAGAAGGCTTCACGATAAGATAAAGAGAAATGAAGAAGATATAATCTTATGGGATGAGGAGAAATGTGAGGATGCCGAGATCTTGTTGATAGCCTACGGAGTTACGGCGAGGAGTGCGATGGCGGCCCTTAAAGAGGCGAGGGATAGAAAGGTTAAGATCGGCCTTTTTAAGCCAATAACATTATGGCCGTTTCCAATCCATCGTCTCCGTGAATTGCTATGCAAAGTTAATACCGTCATAGTCCCGGAATTGAATATGGGGCAGATCCTGTACGATGTTGCAAGGGCTAACAGAGGACGAAGTGAGATCATACCGTTGAATAAGGTTAATGGAGATCTGATCACACCGGAAGAAATACTCGAGGCCATATACTTAGCAGTCAAGGAGAACGAAGAATTGTAGAATACAGCTTTCTCATTTAACGCTTAAGCATCTAACATCTTTATCTACTCGATCCTCGAGACGCAGAGATGTCCAACCTCGAAATAGTATAATACAAGAAAGGAGCTCTTATGAAGGAAGATGTCTTGGGTTCTCTCTACGATAAGTTTGGAATAGAGGTGGAGGAAGGTGAATTCGTGTTTGTAGAACGCCAATCTTCCGATTGTGCTTACATTATCTATGAAGGGAAGGCCAGGATCTTGAAGTTCATGAAGAATGCCCAAAAGGTGCTTGCCGTCCTTGGGAAAGGTGCTATCGTAGGAGAAATGGGTGTTATAACCAATGCACCCAGGAGTGCCTCGATGCAAGCGTTAACACCTTTAAAATTGATAAAACTCTCGAGGGAGAATCTCTTCTACATAGTAGATAAATGTCCCGATTTTGCCTGGGAGTTAGCCGTTATACTTGCAAAAAGATTAGCGAACGCTGATAAAGAGATCCTGGAATATCGTTTTCATGATATCAGATTTAGAGCCTTGAGGTACCTTCTTGCACTTGTAAATAGAAGGACAGAAGAATTCACGCTGCTGGATCTCGAGGATAATCTTGGTATAAGCGCGGAAGAAACAAAAAAACTCATTGCCTTTTTAGAGAAAAACAAGTTGATAGAAAGAAGAGAAGACGAAGACGTTTATTTCATTAAAGATCCTCAGAAGATCAAGGATTTAAGGATCCTTTTGGGTAAGCAAGAAAAATAAGAATAATAAGGAGGGATCGGTGCTATGACACGTGATGAGGCATATTCTATCGTTGTTGAGCATGTTAAAAACAAAAATCTGGTGTATCACATGCTCGCTTGCGAGGCTATTATGCGAGCTCTGGCAAGACGATTTGGGGAAGATGAACAGATGTGGGGAATAGCAGGCTTGTTGCATGATTTAGACTATCCAGAAACCATGAATGATCCAGCAAAACATGGTTTGATCACAGTCGAGATGTTAAAAGATAAAGGAGTGGATAAAAGAATATTGGATGCCATTCTTGCCCACTGTGGTAAGAAAGAGCCTGAGACATTGATGGAAAGGGCTTTATACGCTGTGGATCCGATGAGTGGTCTAATAGTCGCTTCTGCTTTGATAACACCTGATAAGAAATTGTCTGCGATAGATGGTAAATTCGTGAAGCGCAGGTTCAAAGAAAAGGCATTTGCAAAGGGAGCAAATAGAGAACAGATAAGAACTTGTGAATCCTTTGGGATCCCATTGGACGAATTCTTAGATATAGGTGTAAAGGCAATGCAATCTATTGCGGATAAGATAGGACTTTAGGATCGAGAACGTTTAATTGTGTTATAATTTTATAGAGGAGTGTTTTTAATTATCGAGGTGATGTATATGAATCACATGTTTGCAAGGTTTTCGAAAGAGACTGCTCAGGTCTTTATAATAGCTCAGGAGGAAGCTAAAGCCTTTGGGCACACTTATGTCGGTACGGAGCACATTCTTCTCGCTCTGGTAAAAATAGGAAGCGGTGGTGCATATTATATCCTATCAAAATATGGTTTGACTCCTTCGATCGTAGAAAAAGAAATAGAAATAATAGTAGGAAGAGGGCAAGCAATACATACGGATAAAGAATTAGCCATAACTCCGAGAGTGAAGAAGGTCATTCAAACTGCTTATGAGGAAGCTCGAATATTAGGGGCTAATACTATATCTACTGAACATATACTTCTGGGTATGACAAAGGAAGGCGAGGGGATCGCCAGCCATATACTTCAGAAATTGGGTTTGAAACTGGAGCTTTTGAGGAAAGAGATCGTGGATATGCTCAGTGGGGAGCAGCAATCTTCCATCCATTCTACTCAAGCCACTGATGCGAAAATAATGAAAGAACTCGAGGCCTTTGGAGTAGACCTCAGCAGATTGGCGGAGGAGGGAAAGCTCGATCCAGTCATCGGAAGAGAGAAAGAGATAGAAAGGATGATGCAGATCCTGGTTCGTAGGAAGAAGAGTAATCCTGTGTTGATAGGTGATCCAGGAGTCGGTAAGACAGCCATAGTAGAGGGGCTGGCCCAGAGGATTGCCAAAAGGGATGTCCCTGAATTACTCATTGGAAAACGCATATTCTCTCTCGATCTGGCTGCGCTGGTTGCTGGGACGAAATATCGAGGAGAATTCGAAAAACGGCTTAAAGGACTCTTGAATATCCTCAAAACCAATAAATCTATCATCCTATTCGTGGATGAGATTCACAACATAGTGGGAGCAGGTGCTGCCGAAGGAGCCATAGATGCTTCCAGTATATTCAAGCCTCCACTCGCTCGAGGGGAGATAAAATTCATAGGCGCAACGACTGTTGATGAATACAGGAAGTACATAGAAAAGGATTCAGCACTCGAAAGAAGATTCCAGAAGATCTACGTTTCGGAACCCACGGTGGAAGAAACTGTCGATATACTTCAAGGATTGAGACCACTTTATGAGAGTTTCCATAACGTTAGGTACACGGATGAGTGTTTACGAGCTGCAGCCGAGTTATCGCACAAATATATCACGGCACATCATTTACCAGATAAAGCAATAGATGTGTTAGATGAAGCAGGAGCCCGAGCGAAGCTGAAATTGTTTTCCTTACCTTCCAAGATAAAGGTAGCCCAGCTCAGACTCAACGAAGTGAGGAGGAGAAAAGATAGGATGATAGATGCCCAGGATTATGAACAGGCTGCTGAAATGAGAGATTTCGAAAGAGAATTGGAAAACAATATGAACGAGATGATGAAGTTATGGCACGAAGAGGTCTTATCTGAGAAGAGGATCGTGGATGTTGAGGATGTCAGTTATGTGGTATCGAGCTGGACAGGAATACCGCTGGCCAAATTGGAGGAATCCGAAGCAGAGAAACTTCTGAATATGGAAGAAGCATTGCATAGACGGGTTGTAGGGCAAGATGAGGCGATAAATGCGGTATCGAGAGCGATAAGAAGAGCCAGAGCTGGCTTGAAGGACCCCCGCCGACCGGTAGGAAGTTTCATGTTCTTAGGTCCAACAGGGGTTGGTAAGACGGAACTCGCCAAGACTCTTGCCGAATATCTCTTCGGTGATGAAAACGCCATGATAAGGATCGATATGTCAGAATATATGGAGAGATTCACGGTATCGAGACTTACCGGTGCTCCGCCTGGATATGTGGGATACGAAGAGGCTGGAGAATTAACAGAGAAGGTGAGGAGGAGACCATTTTCCGTTGTTCTGTTAGACGAAATAGAAAAGGCACATCCCGATGTCTTCAATATATTGCTTCAAATACTCGATGACGGAAGATTGACAGATTCACAGGGAAGGGTTGTGGATTTCAGAAATACGATATTGATAATGACATCTAACATAGGGGCCCGTTTGATAAACAGAGAAAAAAGAGCTATGGGATTCGTTGAGACCGATGCGAGCGAGGAGAGTTCCTATGAGTCTATGAGAAAGGTGGTAATGGCGGAAGTAAAGAAGATATTCAGACCGGAATTTTTGAACAGATTAGATGAAACCATCGTTTTCCACTCGCTGACGAGGGAAGACGTTGAGAAGATAATAGATATAATGATGCGTGATGTGGAGAGGAGATTGGATACCCTTGGGATGAAGATCGTGGTGACAAAGCCCGCTAAGGATTTTCTGATAAAAGAGGGTTACAATCCCATATATGGAGCTCGACCACTTAGGAGAACCATTCAAAGATATGTGGAAGATCCACTATCAGAAGAGTTGTTGAAGAAGCGTTTTAGCAGTGGAGATACAGTAGTAGTTGCCATTAGAGTGGGTAAAATAGCATTCTTGAAAGCCGAAAAAGAAACAGCTGATGTATTAGCTGGAGATTCAGATGGTAAGTAGGGATGAAAAAAGCATATACATTTGCTCCAATTGTGGTTACGTGTCCTACAAATGGTTTGGAAGATGTCCAAGCTGTGGAGAATGGAATACTGCGGTTAAAACTACAAACAGGAATTCGATCGCTCGAACATCTTCTGTAATGGCAACTGTAACCAAACCTCTTTTGATAGATGAAATAACCAGAGTCGAGATAAAAAGATTTAAAACCGATATCGGAGAATTCGATCGAGTTTTAGGAGGAGGTATAGTTGCCGGTTCTTTTATCTTGATCGGTGGAGAACCGGGAGTTGGTAAATCTACGCTTCTTCTTCAGGCTTCTAAGAACATATGTGATAAGGGAGAAAAGGTTCTGTACGTCTCCGGTGAAGAATCTCCTTATCAAATAAGATTGAGGTTTGACAGGCTATTCTCCGGCACAAGTGTAAAAGGATTATTCCTTCTCTCCGAGACCAATATAGATGCAGTTATATCCCATATTCGTGCAGAAGGGTTTAAATTCGTCGTTATAGATTCCATACAAACTATGTATATGCCTGGTGTGGATTCTATTCCCGGTAGTATAAATCAATTGAAAGAGTGTTCTAATAAACTGAGAGATTTAGCCAAATCAGAGGAAATAACCGTATTTGTAATAGGGCATGTTACCAAGGGAGGATATATAGCGGGACCAAAATTGTTAGAGCATATGGTAGATACCGTATTGTACTTCGAAGGTGAGCGGGGAATGAATTATAGATTGATAAGAGCAACGAAGAATAGATTTGGACCTACAAGCGAAGTGGGGATCTTCGAAATGACGGATAGAGGATTGAGAGAAATTGAAGACCCTTCAAGGTTCTTCCTGAGCGAAATGACGAAGACTTCGGGTAACTCGATAACTGCGGTAATGGAAGGCTCTCGCCCCCTTATCCTTGAGATCCAGTCTCTCACGACTAAAACACCCTTTGGGGTCCCGCGTAGGCTTGCAAAGGGAGTAGATCTCGCAAAACTCATAATCATATCTGCGGTTTTAGAAAAGAGAATGGGTCTACCTTTGAGTTCTTATGATGTCTACGTGAATGTTTCTGGGGGTATAAAGATAAAAGAGCCATCCGCAGATCTCGCCATTGCAGCAGCGATATTTTCAAGCTTTATAGATATTGCTTTACCATCGGATCTTGCCTTCATAGGAGAAGTGGGTTTAGATGGATGTATAAGAAGTGTCAGTTTTATGGATAGGAAGCTAAGAGAGCTCGCAAAATGCGGTTTTAAAAGAGTCATAACTCCTCGAATCAGGAAAGGGGAGCTCTCCTTCCAAGGTGTAGAGATCATACAGGGTTTGAATCTCATAGAAGCACTTAGTAAGGCTAAGGAGATAGCAAATGAACGTAAGTGAAAAATTAGAGAAGATCCGGATGGTAGCCCCGGGAACAGAACTGAGAAGAGCGATAGATGATATAATAAGGGGGCGTGGAGGGGCACTGATCTATCTAACGAAATCTCCCGATAATAATCCTCTTCTCCAAGCAGGGTTCAAACTCGATTGTGACTTTACGCCCGAAAGATTATATGAACTCTCTAAGATGGATGGAGCCATCGTTATTTCAAATGATGCAAAGAGGATATTTTCCGCCAACGTTCACCTGATACCCGATCCTTCTATCCCTTCATCTGAGACCGGAATGAGGCACATGACAGCAGAGAGGGTGGCAATACAATCGGGAGAGATGACCATCTCCATTTCTCAAAGGAGAAGCACTGTTACTCTCTATTACGGAGACTGGAAATATAAGTTAAATGAAACCCCTCTCCTCATAGCAAAGGTCAATCAGGTATTGCAAACGCTAAACAAGTATTCCGAGGCATTCCGTTCGTATATCGAAGAACTGGATATATTAGAGTTGGAAAATAGAGTAGTGTTATTCGATGTAGGACGTATATTTGAGAAGGGAATAAGGGCATTGAAGATAATTGCGAGCCTGGAGTTCAACCTGGCAGAACTGGGTAACGAAGGAAAGATAGCCGCGATTCGGGTAAACGAATTGAGAGAGGAGATCGAAAATACACTTCAATTATTACTGATGGATTACACTGCTACGAGAGTTCCTGAGAATCCTAAGGAATTATTAGAAGGTTTGGTGAGTAGTAATACCAAAGATATTACCACTTATCTGGATGTCTTCGATTATCTCGGTTACCCCTCTTCACAAGTAACCGTGGGAGAAAGGATAGTCTCACCGAGGGGCTATCGCCTGATCATGAAGATACCGAGGATGCCCATTTCGATAGCGAGAAACGTTATGAAGAAGTTCAAAGATTTTAACTCTTTATTGAAGGCATCCCAAAAAGATCTACAGGAGGTGGAAGGTATTGGAGAGAAAAGAGCGTTGGGGATAGTAATGGAAATAAAGGCCTTGAAGAGAAAAGTTAATATTTGACATCGACAGGGGTGTTTTTATATGGAAAAGATAATCATCTTTGTTTTCGCTTTAATTGGCATGCTGATCGGTTATGATGTTATCGTTAAAGTACTAAGGATACAGAATATAAACACGATCGTATTCGGTATGGTTGTTTGGTTTGCATTCATCATAGGTGTTACTGTACTCTACGAAGTAATCGTGAAGAAATTGAAGAGCTACATAAAGATTCTGGAATGGCGAGATGGTTTGATCAAGATATCTGCGATAGCAGGAGGTGTTTTCGTCGGTTGGGCTTTGGGAGCGGTCAGCAGTAAGATCAGTGGCAACATGTATTTGAATATGAGTGTCGAATATCTACTCATGTATTTCTTCTCTTTACTCTTCTTAAGGTTTGTTGAAAAAGAAATTTCTACAGAGGTGTCCTCTTCCGAAACTACTCTAACGGATAGCACTGTAATACTCGATACCTCAGCTTTGATAGATGAACGTGTTATAAACATATGTAAGGCAAGAGAGATAGGGTTGAAGACGGTTATAATACCTAAATTCGTGCTGTTGGAACTGCAGAGATTGGCAGATAGTGGTGATGATGGAAAGAGGTTGAGAGGACGTCGGGGGTTTAAAACCGTTGACAGTTTAAAGGCATTGAATACGGTGAATGTGATCGTATCTGAAGAAGATGTTTTAACTACGAATAAAGTGGATGAAAAGATAATCTTGTTGGCTAAGAAAGCGGATGCCAAGATCATGACGACGGATTTCAATTTGACGAGGGTGGCAGAGTTGAGAGGGGTAAGAGTTATAAACCTGAACAGATTGGCGGAATTTTTAAAGCCTTCTATACTGCCGGGAACTGTGATAAATGTGGATATAATAAAACATGGTAAGACCAAAGAACAAGGTGTGGGTTTTACCAAAGACGGGACCATGATAGTCGTAGAGGATGGGGGAGATATGGTTGGCCATTCCAAAGATGTTATGATAACGAATATACTTCAGACAACGGCAGGAAAGTTACTCTTTGGAAGAATAGTACGTAATGATGTGAAGTGAAGGATTGAATGAAGGTAACGGCGGCCATCATGGCGGCAGGAGATTCCTGCCGTTTTAATGAAAGTACTTCTCAAAAGGTGGAAAATAAGGTATTTTTGGCTCTCTTCGGCAAACCCCTTGTGAATTATTCAATAGAAACCTTTCAGAATTGTGAAGAGATCGACAAAATATATATCGTTTACAACGGAAGGCAGAAAAACTGGTGGGAAGATTGGAAGACACATTACGATTACCCAAAGATAAGAAGATTTGTAGAAGGAGGTAAGACAAGGCAAGGATCAGTTAAGAATCTTTTGAATGCTTTGGATGAAAGTGATTGTGATATAATCCTTATTCATGATGGAGCACGTCCTCTTGTGACACGAGAGATAATAAAACGGGTTATCAGCGAGGCTATAAAAGAGGGGGCATGTGTACCAGTGATCCCGATATTTGAAACCATTAAGAAGGTGAGAAAAGATACCATTTCTTCGACCATACCCCGTGAAGAGGTAGCGATTGCGCAGACACCCCAAGGTTTTAAATACTCTATCTTGAGGGCTGCATATGAAAAGGTTAAGAATGTAGAAATGTATACCGATGACGCCTCTATTGTAGAGAGTGCAGGGTACGAAGTAAAATGTGTTGAGGGAGATATGAAGAATAAGAAGATCACCATATATGATGATCTCGTATACATTAAGGCGCTGTTATATCTTCGTGAAAAGGGGTTTCTTGTGGGGAGATAATATCTTATGTATCCTTTTGTATTTTTGTTCAAGTATTTTCCACCTTTATGGTTGGGATGGGCACTCGGGGCTAACGGTGCATCTTATTCATTCGGTACTGCGGTAGCAACACGAGTGGTAAGATATCGTACTGCCATTATATTGATCTCCATATTCGTTATCACAGGTGCACTTTTGGAAGGAGAAGCGGGAATTAAAACGATAAGTTCTATTTCCAATCAAACAATTGCATCTGCTGAAATATTATCTTTATCTGCCGCATTTTCTGTAACTATCATGACATATTTCAGATTGCCTGTTTCCATCACTCAGGCGGTGATAGGTTCTATAATAGGCATTGGATTATTAAAAGGTGGTTTGGAGTGGAGTGGGTTATGGAAAGTGATCATCGGAGGAGTAGCAACACCATTGGGTGCGATCGTGGTAGCCATGATCGTTTACAAGATCTTAGGATATTTTTACAATAAGATAAGCTCTTATATGTTATGGGATAGAGTTCTGAAGATATCCTTTATGATCGCAGGATGTTATGGAGCATATTCACTGGGAGCCAACAATGTTGCAAATATTACGGGGGTGTTTGTAAGTAATAATATGATGACCCCTTTCACAGCGGCATTGTTTGGCGGATTGAGTATAGCATTTGGGGTTCTTACCTACAGCCGTAATGTTATGTTTACTATAGGAAAAGATATCGTTCATTTGGATAGTTTTTCTGCATTCATAGTTATTCTTGCCGAGGCTATCACGGTTCACATATATGCTCTTTTGGGAATACCTGTACCAATTTCTCAAGCAACGGTAGGAGCTGTTATTGGCATCGGTATATTAAAAGGTGTGAGAACTGTGAACAAGAAAACTGTGATCAACATAGGAGTGGGTTGGGTTAGCACACCTTTGATAAGCGGAATCGTCTCATATCTGATATACTTTATATTTAGAAGTATATTCGTATGAAGATGAAGATCGAAAGGAGGTAAAAACCCTTGATAATAATTGGGAAAAAAGAAAAGGATATCATCTCAAAGGTATCTTTACATACGGATTTGGTTTTAGAAACATTGACCAATTTTAAGAATTGTTTTCTGAGTTATTTTGAAGGGAAACAGGAAGATGCAAAGCAGTGGGAGGCTAAGACACATGATTCTGAGAGTGAAGCAGATGACGTGAGAAAGGAATTGGAGTTGATGATGTTTGAAGGTGCACTGATGCCGTCTTCTCGTGGTGACCTGTTGAAGATATTGGAAGCCGTGGATAGAGTAGCGAATAGAGGAGAAAGCTGTATAGATGAGCTCATGCTCCAACGTGTTGAGATTCCCGATGAGATAAAATCTGATCTGAGGGTACTCATAGACGAGTCTATAAAATCGTATCTATCTCTGAAGAATGCGGTGAAATATCTATTCAACGATATCGAAAGAGCAGTCTTGGAATGTCGTCGAACGGAAGAGATGGAGAGCAAGGTTGATGCAGTAGAACGTGACCTGGTTAGAAAGGTGTATTCCTTGGATATCCCTCTTGCGAATAAACTCCAGTTGCGAGAGCTCATTAAGAATATAGCGGATATATCAGATCTCGCGGAAAATGCTTCGGATATCTTAGAAATCTCTGCCATCAAGCGAAAGGTGTAAAATAGAAGTATGTCCAAAAATATAGACGAACTACTTCGGGTTATGAAGCGGCTCAGAGCAGAAGGAGGTTGTAAATGGGATAGAGAACAAACTCACAAGAGTTTAAAGCCATACGTTGTGGAAGAGGCATTCGAGGTAGTAGAAGCTATAGAATCCGAAGATGACGAAAAACTAAAAGAAGAATTAGGAGACCTATTGCTCCAGGTTGTCTTTCATGCCGAGATCGCAGAGGAAGAAGGTAAGTATACATTCGATGATGTGTGTAAAGTACTAACCGATAAGTTGATCGCCCGTCATCCTCATGTCTTCGGAAATTTAAAGGATGAGAATTTTCCTTACACGTCTTGGGAGAAGACCAAGTCTAAAAATGCGAAGGCGATTTCCAAAACGTTGGGAAACGTGAATCACGCGTTGCCAGGACTTACGTCAGCTCGTAGGATACAGGAAAAT
>WFSK01000206.1 GCA_015486095.1 Thermotogae bacterium | reverse complement strand
ATGACTTTTATATCTCTTTAAAACCATTAGAGATCTGGGGATTGATAGGTCCAAATGGTGCCGGAAAAACCACGATATTCAATATGATAACGGGGGAATATACTCCGACTAAAGGCAAGATATATTTGAAGGGTAAAGATATAACCGGTTTGAAACCTAATGTGATTTGTGGACTTGGAGTATCGAGGACATTCCAGAATATCAGGTTGTTCAGGGACCTCACTGTACTTGATAACGTATTGGTAGCACACCATCTGAGATTGAAGTCGAACATATTTGAAGCCGTTTTAGGACTTCCAAGATATGTCCGTCAAGAAAGACATATGATAAATGAGGCAGAGGAATTGTTGGACAAGGTCGAATTATGGGATGTAAGGATGGTAAAGGCAGGAGGTCTGCCCTATGGCTTGCAGAGAAAGTTGGAGATAGTAAGAGCATTGGCAACAGGGCCTTCTTTACTGCTCCTGGATGAACCTGCAGCTGGAATGAATCCACAAGAAACGGAAGAATTGATGGATTTCATAAAGAGGATCAGAGATGAATTCAAAGTAACGATAGCCTTAGTCGAGCATGATATGAAAGTGGTAATGGGTGTCTGTGAGAGGATAACAGTACTGGATTATGGTAAGATCATATCTGAGGGTACAGCTGAGCAGGTGCAGAATGACCCTGCTGTGATAAAAGCATATCTGGGGGAGGATCACATTGCTTAAGATAAGAAATCTTCACACGTATTATGGAGCTATCCATGCCCTCAAAGGGATATCCTTAAACGTCCCTGAGGGTAAGATCGTTACCCTTTTGGGTGCAAATGGGGCAGGTAAGAGTACCACGCTTAAATCTATAACAGGGCTCGTTAAAGTGAAAGAAGGAGAGATAATATTCAAAGGAGAAGATATAACGAACAAACCTACACACGAAATAATCCAGAGAGGCATAGCACTTATACCCGAAGGAAGACAGATCTTTCCTAACCTCACCGTTCGGGAAAATCTCTTAATGGGAGCCTATGCAAGAGAGGATGATGAAGGAATACAGAAAGATCTGGATTGGGTTTTCGAGCTATTTCCACGTTTAAAAGAAAGAATAAATCAATTAGGGGGAACCCTTTCCGGAGGAGAACAGCAGATGCTTGCCGTTGGCAGGGGATTGATGTCCCATCCCAAATTGCTGATGTTAGATGAGCCCTCATTGGGTTTGGCACCTATGCTAGTTAAAGAGATATTCGATATGATAAAACAGATAAATTCAGAAGGAGTGACGATATTGCTTATAGAGCAGAATGCAATGGCAGCCTTAAATATAGCCGATTATGGATACATATTAGAGACTGGGAACATGGTGTTAAAGGGTTCTGCCGAGGCACTCTTGCATAACGAAGATGTTAGGAGAGCATATCTTGGGGTAGGAAAGGCAAGCTGAGTGAAGCAACTCCTAAGGCAGCAGAAGAACAATATTCTTCTATTTGGTTTTATCAGTCTTCTGACAGATATATCGAGCAGAATGATCCTCTCTGTATTGCCTTTGTTTTTGGTCTTTCTGGGAACGAAGGGTGTGTTCATCGGTGTGATAGAGGGAACGAGTGACTTTGTTGCCGCAATCCTAAAGACCTTCTTCGGTTGGCTCTCCGACAGGTATGGTAAGAGAAAATGGTTCATAGCTATTGGATATCTCTTTTCCAACGTAGTTAAACCTCTCTATGCTCTTGTAAACTCATGGCAGGGTGTGATGTTAATAAGGGTAGGAGACAGGATAGGGAATGGGATAAGAAAATCATCTCGTGATGCCCTGCTGTCTGAGTCTACCCGAAAGGCGCGTATGGGAAGTGCATTCGGATTTGTAAAAGGCATGGATAAGATCGGGGCATCTATAGGGGCTTTGATCGCTCTCTTATTCGTGTTATTTTCTAATTCTACTGACTTTAGGATACTCTTTTGGTTTGCAGCCGTACCAGGTATTGGGGGAAGTCTCCTTACCTTCTTCTTATACGAACCCAAGGAAAGAGAAAAGACTATATCTTCTGAAAAGGAGCCTCACTACAAGTTCAACTGGAAAGGGATAGACTGGAAGTTCAAATTCTTCATCCTGGCAACATTCATCTATGCCATCGCGAACTTCAGCTACATGTTCTTTCTGCTGAAGGCAAAAGAGATGATAGGATGGGGAGGAATGAAGGGCAATACACCGGAAGTGGTCGTAAAGACCATATTCGTATACCTGATCTTCAATATCACATATTCTCTATTTTCTTTCATCAGTGGTAAGTTGGCAGATGCTGTGGGAAGGTGGCAAATCTTTTTAATAGGAGAACTCGCATTTGCTATTATGGCATTGGGTTTTACGATGCTCAAGGGAATGATGTGGGCATGGATACTCATCATCATATATGGAT
>WFSK01000205.1 GCA_015486095.1 Thermotogae bacterium | reverse complement strand
GTAGAAACCCTCCCATCGGAAGATTTTATCTATTTTGGAGATACCGCACATTTGCCTTATGGTTCAAAGTTACCCGAAGAGATAAAGCGATTTGTAAGGGACATAGTGAAATTCCTCAGAGGATTCAACGTAAAACTCATAGTAGTTGCCTGTAATTCTTCGAGTGCAATTGCAATGGAAGAGATAAAGAAGATAGTGGATGTTCCTGTGGTCGGTGTAATAGAACCAGCTGTACGTGCTGCCTTGAAAAATACGAAGAGTCGGAGGATCGGGGTAATAGGAACTGAGGTGACGATAAAAAGCAACGCATATAAAAAGGCATTCTCGATGGCGAATCACAACGTGAAGGTATTTCAAAAGCCCTGTCCTCTCTTCGTTCCCTTGGTAGAAGAAGGATTTTTAGACCACAGGGCTACCTATTCAATAGCGGAGTATTACCTAAACGAGTTAAAAGAAAGAGACATAGATCAACTCGTTCTCGGTTGTACTCATTATCCACTTCTGAAAAAGGTGATAAGAAAGGTGATGGGTGAGGGGATAGAATTGGTCGACTCATCGATCGAGGTTTCCAAAGAGGTTGCGGATATATTGGAAAGAGAACATTTAAGGAATACTAGGAGAACCAACGGATACAGAAAATTCTTCGTAAGTGGCTCTTCTTCCAAGTTCAAACGGATGGCTAACAAGCTGTTTGATTTCGAAATAAATGAAGTGAAACGAGTAAACATAGAGAAGAGAGTATAGGTAATGGAGAAGAAGAAAGAACTTTATGTGATAACGGGTTTATCAGGTGCAGGGAAAACGCTTGCGTTAGGAATATTCGAAGATCTGGGGTATTTCTGCATAGATAATCTACCTCCTTTGATGTTGAAGATGCTACCTTTGTTGATGAACCACCCGAAGATAAATGCCTCAAGGGTGGCATTGGTAATAGATATCAGGGCACGTGATATGTTGGAAACCCTGAAAGATAACTTAAATGCCCTTGTAGATGAAGGGGTAAAAAGCAAATTGATCTTTCTGGAGGCAAGTGAGGAGGAGTTGATAAACAGGTATAGAAAGACGAGGAGAAAGCATCCTTTAAGTAATGGAGTAGTATCCTTAAGAGAAGCGATAGAGAAAGAAGGAAATGCATTGGCCCCGCTGCGAGAGATATCTGATCTGGTTATGGACACTACTTCTATGTCTCCGGGAGAACTCAAGAATAGAATAACAGACCTACTTGGCATAAAAGGAAAAAAGAGAAGTGCACTGTTGAATATAAGTATAGTGTCGTTTGGTTATAAATTCGGTATCCCTCTGGATGTGGATCTGGTTTTCGATGTCAGATTTCTACCGAATCCATTCTATGTCAAAGATTTGGAAAGATTGACTGGAAAGGATGAAGCAGTGGCCTTGTACTTAGAGAAATTCGATATAACGAAGAAGTTTATAGACACTCTCTTCTCTTTAGTAGACCTCGTATTACCAGAATATGTTAGAGAAGGTAAGTCATATCTCACTATAGCTGTGGGATGTACCGGTGGAAGGCATAGGGCCGTGTACATAGCCGAGCGTTTGGCAAAACATATCGGAGAATTGGGATTCGAATGTATCGTTAGGCATAGGGATATAGAAAGGAGCGAGTTATGAAGGATATATCTGTGGTTGCTATCGGTGGTGGGACTGGTTTATCAACCGTTTTGAGGGGTTTGAAAGGATATACTCCAGACCTGAACGCCGTCGTAGCGATAACGGATAATGGTGGAAGTTCGGGTATCTTGAGAGAAGAATTCGGAGTTTTACCACCAGGAGATATAAGGAACTGTATAATAGCCTTATCTGATAATGAATCCCTGATGTCCCGTCTTATGCAATACAGATTTGGCGGTAATGGAACCCTTTCTAACCATTCGGTTGGTAATATTGTACTCGCTGCTCTGTCCGATATGGTTGGAGATTTTCGAGAGGCAGTGAGATTGGTATCGGAGATACTTGCCATAGAAGGAAGGGTTCTTCCGGCAAGTCTAGATAACGTTCAACTGGTAGGGATAATGAGTGATGGAGAAAAGATCACAGGAGAAACGAATATAGTTAGATCCGGGAAGAAAATCAAAGAGTTGAAGTTGGACAAGGAAGATGCAAGGGGTTGTGAGGAAGCGATAGAAGCTATAAGAAAGGCGAACTTGATAACGATAGGTCCTGGCAGTTTGTACACGAGCATAATATCCAATCTATTGATAACCGGTATAAGGGATGCCTTGATCTCCTCTAAGGCTACAAAGATACTCATATCAAATGCGATGACACAACCAGGAGAGACGGATAACTTAACACTCACAGGACATATAGAGGAATTGAACAGATACTTACCGATAGACGTTATAGATTATCTACTCTTGAACGTTGGAAGACCTCCAAAGGAGATAGAAGAAAGATATGAAGCAGAAGGTGCAGAGATGTTGATAAACGATCTGGATTATAATGTCTATGGTTTTAAGGTAATAGAGGATGATCTCATAACCCTAATCGTAGATAAAGATGGGAAGAAGAAGGTAAGGCACGATCCTCTTAAGATCAGAAAGTGGATCGACGTTATCGCAAAGGAGATAAAGAAAGAATTGTAAAATGAGCTTCTCGAGAGAAGTAAAGAACGAGTTATGCAGAATAAGTGAATTGAATTCATCTGCATTAAAGGCTGAGATAACGGGTATATTAGTTTGTAGGGGAAGTTTGATGATAAATCAAGGGGTAAAAAGGATTGTGGTCAATCTCGATTACGGAAGAGTTGGCAGAAGATTATACAGAGTGATGAAGGGTTTGTATAACGTGGACATAGAGATATTGGTCTATGGAAGAGGAAATCTAAAAAGGGTTCACTCTTACTCACTGGTGATATCGAAAAAAGATGGGGAAGTCGATGACATCCTTACAGATCTACATCTTGACCTTCTAAGAAGCAATGTTATACCCGAATACATCATATATAATGGAGATACTGCACATTTTTTACGTGGGGTATTCTTGAGTGCTGGCTCGATATCCGACCCTGCAAAATCCTATCATTTAGAAATAAATTCGGAATTTCCCAATTTGCCTTTTAGACTTAAAGAAACTTTAGAGAGGGAACTGAATGTACATGGTAACGTTGCAGAACACGAGAAGAAGTGGCGGTATTATGTTAAGAATTCTTTTGATATAATAAAGCTATTGGAAACGATGGGGTGTCCGAGGCATGCGGCAGTAATAGAAAAGATAAAGAAAGGACGAACGCTGGAAAACAAAGTTCTCAGGAGTGTTAATCTCACGTTCGCAAATGCCGATAGGATCGCCCGTAGCAGTGCTAAGCAACAGAGGGCTATAAAGATCATAGATGCAACTGTTGGGATCTCGAATTTATCTGAGGATCTGAGATTCGTAGCAGAACTCAGAATGAAGAATCCTTACATGAGTATGAAAGAATTGGGACAAAGTATGAGACCTCCCATATCTAAAGATAAGATCTGGGCGAAGATGAAAAAACTGATCAAGATCGCCAATGCGATAGAATCTTCACCTCGTGGAGAACCAGAGAATGGAAAGAAAGGAATATGAGCATATGATAATCGATTATTCTACTCTGGGTGTTATTCCGGTAGAAGTTGAGAATGTACAAGAATATGGTGCGGATATATATTTAGATATTCTGACATCCGAGGTAAAGAATGTTTTGAAGAGATTCGATATAAAGATGCCCATAATGGATAAGAATAGATATTCTGGTTACTTTTCGTTTGGAGACAAATTGAATCTTCTCTTAAGGGATCTCAATGCAAATCTTGCTCATTCGAGAATAGAGTTTATCCTAATACGGAAGCCCGAAGGGGTATTCATCGAGGTCCGCAAGCGGATCGACGATATATTAAGACACGAGGAAGAGAAGATGGATCGCATAGTTCAACTGTTGGACAAGATCATTCAAAAGGAGCAATGAATGAAAGTAGAATTGCTCTTCTCAACCCCTCTCGAGATTTTAATGAGAACGATACGTGTTTCGCATAACAGTGAGGGCAAGATGGATTCCTCCAGTAATTCTCTCGGACAGAACGATGCGAAGTTATTGAAGAGAATAATAAAGATGGGACACATGAGTACCCTTGAAAGTGTTACCTATAACTTTCACATAGAAGGCATCTCTCGTGCTGTATTGCAGGAGCTTTCTCGACATAGAATAGGTTATTCACATATAGTCAGGTCTACACGCTTTACACTCAAAAAGTATTTCTCAAAAGAAATACCCCAAGAACCATCTTTTCAAGAAAAAGAGAAATTCGTTAGGAAATTGTGCATCATACCTCCTCAATTGGAAGGGGAAGGGAAAGAACTTTTCGTGAACGCCACCTATAGGGCTCTTTTTGAAATTTCGAGACTTTTTTCTTTAGGCTATCCAAACGATGTCGTGAAATACC
>WFSK01000204.1 GCA_015486095.1 Thermotogae bacterium | reverse complement strand
CGCGAGTTCTTCGAATTCTATCGCTTCTATCTCTTCTCCCAATCTTTTCATCAAAGGATTGGGTCTGTACAGATAGATCTTCTCCACCAACTCACTTCTGGATAACTTCCATGCGAGTGCATGTTCACGCCCTCCGCCACCGTATACGAGAATACGCACCGATATCATCCTCCTCAGTGTCTGAAAAGACGTTTACCGGTGAATAGCAAGGTTACTCCTGCCGCTTCTGCGGTCCTTATCACTTCATCATCACGTCGAGAACCCCCAGGTTCAACGAAGACCTCGATTCCCTCTTTTACTCCCAGTTCTACAGAATCTGGAAATGGAAAGAACGCATCTGAAACCATTACAGCGCCATCTAACCGATGGGTGAATTCTTTTGCCTTTTCTATGGCGATCCGCGCAGCATCAACCCTGCTCATCTGTCCTGCTCCAACTCCAACGAGCCTTCCATTCTTCACGAGAATCACTGCGTTCGATCTCACATATCTTACCACGTTGAGTCCAAATACGGCATCGTTGATCTCTTCTTCAGTGGGTTTTCTCGATGTTACACACTTCATTTCTTCGTATGGCTTACCTTCATCAGGCTCCTGAGAGAGTAAGACACCATCGATAAACCTGAGTTCTCTTATTCCCCTTGGAATATCATCGAAACGTATTATCCTGCGATCACGCTTCTTCTTAAGCACATCGAGTACCTCCCTTGAAAAATCTCTCGCTGCGACGATCTCGTAGAAATGCTCGTTTATCCTTTTTGCAAGACTAACATCGATATTTTTGGAATTGATGGAGAGTATGCCACCGAAAGAAGATTTTGGATCGGTTGAAAGAGCCCTTTCATACGTTTCGAGTAATGAATTATGAAAGAGAGAAGCACCAGATGGATTGGTGTGTTTTACTATGACTACCGCACCTTCACCAAGCGATTGTGATAACCTTATCGCCGAAAGCATATCGAGGTAATTGTTGTACGATAATTCCTTACCATGGAGTTTTTTCAAAACATCAAGGGCGGAAGGAGTGCCCTCGATCTTACCGACAAAGGCAGATTGATGAGGATTTTCACCATATCTTAAAGTCTTAAACGGTTTTACATTCAACGATATCATCTTCGAACTGCCGAATAATCGAGCTACGATCGTGCTATCATAATGGATCACTCTCTCGAAGGCAGATTTAGCAAGCTTCTTACTGATATCTTTTCGAATCTCTCCATATCTTTCGAGTTCTTCTATCACGAGTGGATATTGGATGGGATCGGAAACCACCGTTACTCTCTCGTAATTCTTAGCAGCCGCCCTGAGAAGTGCTACTCCTCCTATATCTATATTCTCAACGAGTTCCTCTTCATCCGATGAAATCTCTGCGATCCTTTCGAACGGATATAGGTTAACGACGACCAGATCGAATACAGGAATGCCTTTCTCATCGAGATCTTCCATATGTAAATCTCTCGCTAATATCCCTGCGAAAATCTTACTGTTGAGTGTCTTAACTCTTCCCCCAACGAGTTCGTTAAAAACCGTTATTTCATGGATGTATCTTACCTTTATCCCATTTTCCATTAGACGATCTCCCGTTCCTTTTGTCGTAAAGATCTCGAAGCCTTGTGTCAATAGTCCTTTTGCAAAATCCGTTAAGCCATTCTTATCGAAGACAGAGATCAAAGCCTTCTTCATCTCTTCACCTCCACAATGATGTATGCTATAATTGTATCACAGCTTATAGAAAAGCCCCTGTAGCTCAACGGATCGAGCGGCGGTTTCCTAAACCGTAGATGAAGGTTCGACTCCTTTCAGGGGCTCTTTTTATGCTATGTAAAGAAAAATAGCGGAAGTAAGCAACATGCTCACTCACATCATCAAACTCCATGAAGTAGAAGGTATATCTCGATGTGCTAGTGTTGTGGAGCGATGAACTTTACCTCTTATAACGTGGTATCAGACTGAATATGCATCCACAATAATTCTGCCGATAGAGTTTTAATTCTTTGGAGAGTTGAACGCTTCTGAGGAAGCCATCTTTTTTCTTAAAGTTCTCGGATAAGAATTTCACCTTGCTACCTCTGAAAATCCTTTCCCCCAATGAGTTTATCAAGTTCGCATCTTTATGGGGACTGGTAGTAAGAGTGGTGGTAACATAATCAAATCCCCATCTTTCAGCTCTTTCACGTGCAAATGTCAGATGCATCTCAAAACATATAGTGCATCTCCTCCCCCCTTCCGGTTCATCCTCCAATCCTCGTACTAACTCGAAGAATCTCTCTGGATCATATTTTTCTATGATCAATGGGACATTCCATATTCTTGCCAATTCGACCATAGATGAAAGTCGTTTCTCGTATTCGGCTAATGGATGGATATTCGGATTGTACCACCAGAAGGTTACATCGTAATTCTCTTTTAATCTCTCATACGCTACCGTTGCATCTGGGGCACAACACACCTGTAACAGAAGTGTGGGAAGTTTCATTTCTATCTATCATTAAGCTCCCGATCGTTGAGACGAGTTCGAAGTTTGATTGGATAACCATGCACTTTGAGCCTGAAGGTTTGCCAACGCTTCTTCCATAGCAGTGAATTTCTGCCAATAAGCTATCTCCTTTGCCTGTAATTGTTCGTTCAGTGTATCTATCTGATTCTGGAGATACTCCTGTTCTTGATCTATAGAACCACCAGTAGTTATGACGGACTCTATAATTCCTCCAAATTGAATGTACTGATTTATCATGTCGTTCATGCGTTGTGCAATACCTTCCTGTGTTCCTGTGGCAGTATTCTGAAAGAGTCGCATAACATCATCGGGATTTGCAGCCAGAGCAGCGTCGAGAGTATCCTCATCCAATTTCAACTCACCCTTCAATATCTGGTGGTAATCCACTCCTATCTCACCGGTATTGATCCCTATCATCGGTAAACTGTCATATTGTTGTTGTCCACTGACCGTTGCATAGGCGAAACTTCTCAATCTATCGTAGAGCATCCTAACCATACTGTCATTTGCTAATAGACCCTTTTTCTTGTCTTCCTCTGTTTGCGGATTTTCAACGGGGGTCTCGTTGAGTTTTGTATAGAGATAATCTATGAGGTCATTGTAATCGTTGACGAAATTCTGTATCGCAGTCTTGGCATTGCTCGTATCACGAGTTATGTTGAGATCGACTGCGTCGGTAGAGGTATTATGTAGATTCAACGTAACGTAATCGATCGCATCAGTTATCGTATTCGTAGAACGTATAAAAGTTTCATAAGTAGCACCACCGTTGAAGCTGACCTCTATCTGAGAGTTGTTTCCCAGCGTTTGCTCATTTGATGCAACTGTATCCCATGAGACCAGTTTTGTGAAATTGGAACTATCTCCTGCCGTATCTATGCTTATCTGAAGAGGTCCTAAGGTGGTAGAAGTAAGTTCTATCTTATCCGTTTGTGTGTTGTACCTTGCCGTAACATTCGCACTGGATTCATTTATCTTATCTATGATATCCTGTATAGTATCTGTTGTGTTTACGGAGATCGATGCACCGTTTATACTGAACGTTCCATCCTGAATGCTGACATCCGTTCTATACCAATTAACATCGCTTAACGCTTGATTCAACAGAACTCTTCCCAGGTGGTGAGCACTCTCAACGTAAGAATAATCATCGCTCGGGTCGGTAGGTGTTCCATTATCGTTGACTTGAGTTGTACTCGTAAGCAAACCCGTTATATCGAGAAAGTTGCTCGTATCGGTCTCACTACCAACGTTTATTGAGGATGTGTCTCCCGATGCCCTTGCCAAAGTTATTTTATCGGTTGTATTATCGTATGTGGCCGTAAGAGAGGTATTGGAAGTGATCCTGTTCAAAACGTCGTTCAGTGAATCCGTGTTGACATCCACATTTATACTGACGCCATCTACGGTTATGGTACCACTTGTAGGGGTAGTTGCAAAACCGGCGTTTATCAAAGGAACGGTTGGATCTATGAAGTGGCCTATAGGATTATCTATTGCACTCGATTCTATGGAAGTCGCGGTGGCGAGTGAATCCACTTTTATCTTATAGGTGCCTTCTGCTGCATCTGGAGATGCTGTAGCTGTAAGAACGGACTCGTTGGAGCTGCTGACATCTTTCACGAGAAATGTTCCCTGGAGTCTCAAGCTCCTCAACGTATCTTGAAAGGAAAAGAGCTTTGTATACAATTCTTGGTAGAGTTCTTTTTTATATGTCAATTGGTCATATTCTTTCTGCAATCTATCTAAGGGTTGCCTTTCGATGGACATCAATTTGGATATTATATCGGCGGTATTAAGGCCGCTCATCAAGCCGCCTACCTGAAACATACTCTCTGCCATCTAAATCACCTCATACCTTTTCATCTATCAGCATGCCGAGGAGCTTCTCTATATTTTTGGCAAGCTTCACTATCTCTTCCGGGGGTATCTGACGTATAACCTCACCCGTTTGCTTGTTCTCCACCTTTACCACAATCATCTTCGGATCATCCAACACTTCAAAACGGAGGACTTTGTTAAATACATCTGCGATCTCGTTTGCACTCTTTGCGATATCTTTTAACAGATTTTCATCTATGGACTTGAGTTTAAGTGCTTTGGCATCTCGGCCCTTATCCCTGGGTTCATGCTGTATCCCTTGAGGAACTGTATTTTCATTTGCAACTTTCCGTATTATATGAGCTTCTGAATGTACATTCGCCTTATCGTCTACCCGCATTAAGATCACCTCATATTTATTCATCGGCAAATATCAGAAAAACTTTAGTCCCTATTATTTATACTCTTAAAATGATGACTTTTCCTTATGATCGTTCAATTGACCTGAGCAGGAGCTCTGCCAAAGAGCGCAAAATACAATGTACCGATAGCACCGAAAGCAAATGCCGTTAGGAAGTTAACGTAAGGAGATACA
This sequence comes from Thermotogae bacterium, assembly GCA_015486095.1. Taxonomy (GTDB): domain Bacteria; phylum Thermotogota; class Thermotogae; order B3-G13; family B3-G13; genus B3-G13. The sequence continues at coordinate 14,552 of WFSK01000204.1, read as the reverse complement.
TTCCAGAGGAAAGCACTGGTGAAGGCCGCACCTGAAACCACAGTATCTCTTATCAGGTAATAAGCTCCGAAGGTGCCTGCCTTGGCATTTTCTGGGGCAAGATCTATTATGAGAGATTTTCTCGTGGGTTCTCCGAATTCTTTTAATCCCCTTATTATAAAAGCTACAACGAGCATTTCAAAGTTTCTTGAAAATATCAGGATCAGTGGAAAGATCGTGAAGAACCCAAAAGTCGTGACAACAAACGGTTTTTTAGAATATCTATCGGCAAAATAGGCGACGGGGATATATACGATCATCGCTGTTATCATTTCTATGGTTGTCAGGATTCCGAACTGAAGTGCCGTAAATCCGTTATTCTGGATCACCCATATTACGACAAAGGCATAGGGTATCTGTTCCGCAAATCTCACGAGTATATCGGCTACAAGAAGTATTCTCAGATCGCCTTTCAGATTTTTCAACATCTGAGAGAGCTTTATCGAACTTCTCTTTTTGGTCGTTTCCCTTACAAAAAGCTGCTCAACGATTATGGATACGAATGCGAAGACTAAAGCTATAACAAAGGCTATTCTTATTCCAAGGATATTACCGTAAAGGGCTATAAGAAATCCACCGAATAATGGTCCCAAAGCCATGGGAATGCGTCTCACAAGGGAATGAAGAGAAACACCCATTGCACGCTTGTTTTTAGGTACCACATTCGATACAAGGCTCATTATGGCAGGTAGAGAGATCGCTGTCCATGATATAAAAAAGAAAGCGCCGATGAGTACAGCTTGCCATGTCGGAATGAGTATCACTATTGAGTATCCGATCATGGCTATGATAGTAAAAACCAACAATGATTTTTTGTAACCAATTCTGTCACTGAGATATCCGCCAGGAAAAGAATAAAGCGCACCCAAAAGATTATCCAGCCCATTCAAAAAGCCAACGGAAATCGTTGAACCTCCAAGAGCAATCAGATATATCGGAAGAAATCTTTCCGCCATCTTTTCGCCCATTCCAACCAATATAACCATCACCAGCATAGAAACCATGCTAGTATTGATGGCAAAAAATTCCTTTACATTTGGTTTTCTCCCTTTCATATGAATTACTTTACGGCTGATAATTTGAGTTTCAAAAATGCATATAGCGCATCGTAAACCATGAATTGCCTTTCAAGATTGTCGAAATCGTCAGGATACATCAAGGAAAATCCGCGTGCAATGGCATCGAGGCCAAAAGAATACGGATTTGAATCCATTCTGTCTGTATCAGCTGCATTGACAATATCTCCCAAAGCCCTTAATGCGGGATCCGTCAGGTTGTACTTGTCGAGCATTGATACAAATGAACAATGACCATCTTTATGCCCAAGTTCAACACCTTTAACGTCGAATGGAATAGCTCCTTCCTTTGCAACAATATCCAGGACGAGATCTTTCGCCACAAAGATAAATTCTGCTTCATTGTCTATGAACCTTTTTATAAGCCATGGACAGGCAACTCTATCGACATGAATATGGGATCTTGTAACCCACTTCATAATCATCATCCTTTCGATTTAAGATTACTCTAATTATACACCCCATCGATCTCAAATGTCTTTTGGCTGTGGTGGTTTCATCCCTTACTTAAGAAAACTCGTAGCTTACTTTATCATCGTTAGGAATATGCCAGCTGCAAGGGCTGACCCTATTACTCCAGCAACATTTGGCCCCATAGCATGCATCAGGATGAAATTAGAGGGATCATCCTTCTGAGCAACCATTTGAGAGACACGAGCGGAGTCCGGGATCGCCGATACGCCAGCGGCACCAATGAGTGGATTTACTTTGTTCCTTGGAAGGAATAGATTCATCAGTTTGGCAAAGACAACTCCGGATGCCGTGGCGAACGCAAAGGCAGCTGCGCCCAGGAAGAATATCTGCAGGCTCTGTTTCGTTAGGAATATTTCAGCCCGTGTGGTGGCACCTACAGATATACCTAAGAATATGTTTATGGTATCCAATATGGCATTAGAGGAGGTCTTAGCCAACCTGTTTACCACACCACACTCTCTGAAAAAATTCCCGATCATCATCATACTGATCAACGGGAGAGCCTGGGGGACCAATAGACCACAAAAGAGTGTAACTATTATTGGAAACATCATCTTTTCTCTTTTCGATACCTCTCTCAACTGTTTCATCCTGATCATTCGTTCTTTCTTGGTAGTGAACAATCGCATTATAGGGGGTTGTATTATCGGTACTAACGCCATATAAGAATAAGCGGCTATGGCTATAACTCCTAATAATTCAGGAGCAAATCTGGAAGATATGAAGATAGAAGTAGGACCGTCTGCCCCACCTATTATACCTATAGATGCTGCATGGCGGAGATCAAAGCCCATCAAAGAAGCGATTATAAAGGTAGAAAATATACCGAACTGGGCAGCTGCTCCCAGTAAGATTACCTTGGGATTCGCAATAAGAGGTGAAAAATCAGTCAAAGCTCCTATACCTAAAAATATCACTGGAGGATATATACCCAGGTATAGTCCTCTTTGGATGTACCACATCAATCCGCCGGGATGATCTCCAGAAGGAGGAGCAAATATACTCGTGGCAATGGGCGGTATATTGGCCACTATTATACCCACTGATATGGGGATCAGTAAGAAGGGTTCGTAATGTTTTTTTATGGCCAAGTACATCAAAAAGAAAGCAACACAGAACATTATAAGATTACCCCAAGTGAGATGAGCAAACCCAGTGTGCTCCAAAAAGGCAAAAACGGAGTTCATCATTGCAATCACTCCTTAGAAATCGTGGGCTGTTTTATCTTATCCCGGAGGCCATTTCATCGATCTGCCTCCCAAGATATGCAAATGAAAATGATTGACGGCTTGCCCTCCTTGTGAGCCAGTATTCACAACTACTCTAAATCCCTTTTCTATTTTTTCTCTCTTAGTTATCTCTTTGATCATCTCCAACATCTCGAAGAGCATCCTATCGTTTTTGGGGAATTCGAGTATATTCTCAAAATGTGCTTTAGATATCAACAATACGTGAACAGGCGCCTGAGGATCGATATCTCTTATGGCCACGAAATACTTTCCCTCCATGACCTTATCTGCATGTACTTCTCCCTTGATTATTTTACAAAATATACAATCTTTCATAGATCCCGTCCTCCTTAGAATCCTAAATATTCATTTATCAATATAACTTTCATCCTTCCTTTTATAGGTTGTCTGTTTATCACAGTGGTAACGTTGCAAATGCTTTCTACATCATCGCAATTCGTGCATTCGGCTACTTTCACACAGGGATTAGATGTCTTCAGACGCAGGTTGTTCATGACCGCTGCCACATTCTTTGCTCTTTCAAATGCCTGTTGTAGGGTGAAACAGATCTTATTTACCCCGGCTATGATAAAAACCTTTTTCGGTCCAAATATCATAGCGGCGACTCTGTTTCCATAGCCATCGATATTGACGAGGGCGCCATCCACCGTTATAGCATTTGTCCCCGTTACATAATAATCGGCCGTTAAACTACGCCTTCTCAATTCAAGGGATTCCTCAGGACTTATCCCCTCCCTATATTGATCGTAAAGATTGGGATAATCATCTCTTAGAGCATCCAACAATCCTATTTCTTTCACGGTAGTCGAGCCTCCTATGCCTATCACTGCCGTTTTGGGGATCTGAGATATAACAAAATCTTTGGCATCATATTTATTACCAAAATAATACCCCTCTATATTATGGGTTTTCAGTGTGGCTATGAGCCTCTTGGCGAGGATTTCGTAATACTTCTTATTGATCTCGTTCATAAGATATCACCTCTTGTCTCGATCTTTAGTCCACAATCGGAGCTGATCTTGATTCTCTTTGCTTCTTTGGGGTAAACCTTTCTTTTCTCCCTTGAGAAAGGATACAATTTCAGACTTCAAGACCCTCCATCGATTACCTATCTTCTTACCCGGAAGTAAGCCACTTTTCAAGTATTTATAAAGGGTACTCTCACTTACCTTCAGAAAACTACTCAATTCTTTAACTGTAAAAACTTCTTCTTTAAATCGTTCCATAATGAAGATCACACCTTGTCATTTGACATCACTTATGTTATCATTATATTACATTTTTAATTTCAATGAAAGGTTGTAATTATGTGGAGATTTAAGAAGGTTTATCTGTTAATTCTATTGAGTTTGTTCTCGTTAACGGTTTTCTCTTCTGTATTAAGGATAGTGATCCCACAAGCCGGTGAGGTAAAAGAATACGTGATAGGAAAAGATGTGATACAGAGAGAGGGAATATATCTCATGAAATTTGCTGTGTTCTGTAGAACCTTTGATGTAAAGGGATTATATGATCCAAATGCCGATGTAGGATATATCATATTGTCGAATGACGTAATCAAAGTAAATGGGTTAACTGGTCAGCTTTTAAAAGACTTCATAAAGCCGTTCTCTAAGTATAAAGCGGTAAAATTGGATTCGTCGGTTTATCTTCCCTTAAATGCCTTTACCGAGTATCTTCACCTGAGTTGGAAGAAATTTAAGAATGGAATGATATTGGTAGATGAAAGTAGATTGTTAACATTCGATGATGTGAGTGTAAAGAAGGGAGAAATATCGTTGAAATTTAAAGGCAATCTTTATTTTGGCAGTAGAATAAAAGAGGAAATAAAGGTAAAAGGTAAAGAGAAACTCGATATCACTGTTGTTGGGATAGATACCGAGAGATCTGGAAAAACACTTCTGAGATATGCTTTAAAACCTTATGATCCCTTTATATTGAGAACCATTGTTATAGATCCCGTTACGATAAGGTTTGAACTCGCATTTCGTCAACCATTTGAATATGCTATAAAGGATATGAAGAGCAAGAATGCTTTTATAATCCACTTGAGTTACAAGTGGAAAAATGTGAATTCGATGATCCTTGCAGATGGTATCGTTTGGGAGAGAAAAAGGGTCGAATTCCATGGTATGAAACTAATGGTAAACACGATAGAGATAGATACTTTAAAGAACAGTGTTTCTATATTCCCTATGTTGAGTGCAAAGGGTATAGGATACCGTGAGACATTAGTCGATATGTGTAAGAGAAGCAATGCCATAGCAGGTATAAATGCGAATTATTACGATCCCAATACGAATACACCGATAGGGCTTATCGTGAAAAGTGGCAAGATATTATCTTCTCCATATGCCATGAGACCGATCTTCCTAAGAACTCAGGACAACAGGTATTATATAATCAGTACACAAGCAGAAGTTAATATAACTCTGAAGGAAACATGCTTCTTGGTTAGCAAGATAAACACCCCAATGATCGGAGACGTGAGTGTCTTTACCTCAGAATACAAAATACCACTAAAAGATGATCCAAATTATGTTTATTATGTGATCAAGGAGGGGAAAATATCGGGTATCGGGTTTGTTTCTCACGTTCCCAAAGATGGGGTTGTCGTTAAGGTATCAAAAAAATACAAAGCTTTTCTGGCTAACATCGGGATAGGCGATCATTTCGATATATCACTTAGGCTATCTGGTTTTGATCTATCGGTAGAAGATGCCATCTCTGGGGGACCCCTTCTACTAAAGGATGGACAATATACCGATCTCTTGGAGGCTGAGAAATTCGATAAGAATTCAACTCTTGTAAATAGAAGAACGCCAAGAACTGTCATTGCTCTCAAACCGATAGGCAAGATCTTGTTTCTGGTTATAGATGGATATCAAAAAGAGAGCAAAGGACTCACTTTGTTAGAGTTAGCGGAGTATTTAAAAACGCTTGGAGTCTCGGATGCGATGTGTCTGGATGGGGGAAAATCATCGAGCATGGTGGTAAGGGGTAAGATCGCAAATAATCCACCCGGGGGAAAGGCGCCCTTGATCCCTGTAGGTGTTGTGTTAAAATTGATATCGTCTAAGGATTAGATAATCGCAGCCAAATAACAAAAAGTTTTAAGAAAGGATTGGTGAAAAAATGCAGATCGAGAACAAAAGGAACATAGCTTTGGTGGGGCATAATTCTTGTGGAAAGACTACTTTAGTAGAGGCTTTGTTGTACTCAACCGGAGCGATAGATAGGATGGGCACTGTAGAACAGGGTAATACGAGCAGCGATTTCGACAATATCGAGATCAACAGGCAGACGAGCATATACACGTCGAGTATAATAGTCAATTACAGAGGTAATCGAATAACGGTTCTCGATACCCCTGGTTTTTCCGATTTCATTGCTGAGGTAATAACGGCTACGAGGGCAACAGATGCTGTTATAGAAGTGATCGATGGTGTATCGGGAGTAGAAGTTCAAACCTTGAGAACCTGGCAGATAGCAAAGTCATATGAGAAACCTTTGATATGTTTTGTAAATCGTTTGGATAAAGAAAGAGCAGATTTTGCAAAGGCAGTAGAATCCTTGAAAGAGGCATTTGAAGAACACATCGTTCCCGTTCAATTGCCTATAGGGAAAGAATCCGATTTCAAAGGTGTGGTAGATCTATTGAAAAATAAGGCTTATATATATCGGGATAATAAAGGAAGGATCGATGAAGTGGAGATCCCAGATGATATGAAAGAGGATATCGAGAAGTATAGAACAGAGGTGATCGAATCCATAGTTGAGACGAATGAATCGCTTATGGAGAAATATCTTAATGGTGAAGAGATAAGAGAAGATGAACTCGTGACAACTCTGAAAAGGGCTGTTGTTAATAGGGAATTCGTTCCCGTATTCTGTGGAGCAGCGCTTCCCAACATTGGAATTACTTCTCTCCTCCAAGGTGTTATCGATTTAGCTCCGTCTCCAAAAGATGTAGAAAAGGTAAAAGTGGAAGATTTGGAGGGAAATCCTGTGGAATTGAGGATTGCAGAGGATGAAAGGCTGTGTGCTCTCGTTTTTAAGACCACGATCGATCCATATATAGGGAAGATGAATTACATAAGGATATACAGTGGGACTCTCAATTCAAATGGGCAGTTTTATAACGTATCGAAGAACGTAAAGGAAAAAGTAAGTCATCTTTATCTCATAACCGGTAAAAAGCAAATGGAGATCGAGAAAGCCACACCTGGGGATATAATAGCAATAGCAAAGCTAAAGGAAACGTCGAGAGGAGACGTCCTGGTAGATGATATATCCCAGGCAGTTACGATGAAACCCTTTGAGTTCCCTGAACCGATGATAAGTAGAGCGGTATATACGAAGAGCAAAGGTGATGAGACAAAGCTCAGCATGGGGCTCTCGCGATTGGCCGAAGGAGACCCTACTTTCAGGTGGCAATATGATCCCGAGACTGGTGAAACGGTGATCTCTGGTATGGGGGACATACATCTTTCGGTTATAGTAGAGAAGATGAAAGAAAACTTCGGTGTAGACCTGGAAGTTGGAAGACCTAAAGTGGCATATAGGGAAACCGTGAAAGCCAAGGCAGTTGGAGAGCATAAACATAAAAAGCAAACCGGAGGGCATGGGCAGTATGGGCATGTCAAGATAGAGATAGAACCCCTGCCAAGAGGGAAAGGGTTTGAATTCGTGGATAAGATAGTGGGTGGAGTCATTCCGAAGAACTTCATACCATCTGTTGAAAAGGGAATAAAAGAAGCATTGAAAGAGGGCGTTCTCGCCAAATATCCTGTTATGGATGTGAAGGTCACCCTGTTCGATGGTTCATATCATGAAGTCGATTCTTCGGATATATCCTTCCAGATAGCGGGTTTGCAGGCATTTAAAAAGGCAATGCAACAAGCAAAACCTGTTTTGTTAGAGCCGATAATGGAGGTAGCGATCTATTGTCCCGAAGAGAACATGGGAGATGTTATGGGTGATCTGAACGGCAGAAGGGGGAGGATCCTCGGTATGGATTCGGCTCCTGGAGGGCAAAAGTTGGTAAGAGCGCTGGTTCCATTGGCTGAGATGCTGGAATTCTCTCCACAGCTCAATTCATTGACAAGCGGTAGAGGATACTTCACCATGAAATTCAGCACGTATGAAGAAGTCCCCGCGAAGATAAGTGAAGAGATAATAAAGCGTCGACAACAAGAGGAAAAAGTAGACTCGAAATAAGGGATCTTGGATAGGACTTTATATCCTGTCTGATAGAATGGAATTTTGTTTTGAAAAAAAATAACTAAGTCAGGGTGACTGGATTTGAACCAGCGACCTCCGGAACCCGATTCCGGCGTTCTCCCAACTGAACTACACCCTGAACTTATATGAATTATATCATGAGATCAGGTTAACCAATATACCCTTTTCGGCGTGTATTCTGTTTTCAGCCTGATCGTAGATAATACTATTTGGGCTTTTTGCCACTTCGTATGACAGTTCTTCGTCATAATGGGCAGGTAAACAGTGCATGACTATGACATCGGGTTTTGCCATCTTTACCAATTTCATATCCACTCTGTAGCCTTGAAATCTCTTCCTTCTCTCTTCTCTTTCGGCTTCCTGCCCCATACTCGTCCACACATCTGTGTAGATGATATCAGCCCCTTGAACTGCCTCTTCCGGTGCTCTTACGATCTTTACAGAGCCTTTACTCATCTCAAAATCTGCTTTCGTCATCGATAAAACCTTTTGGTTCGGCTCGTAGCCTTCAGGACATGCCAGCGTTATACACATCCCGAGTTTAGCAGCAGCGAAGATCAGAGAATTCGCCACATTATTGGCATCTCCTACATATGCGATCCTTATTCCCTCTAGGTGCATCTTTTTCTCTCTTATGGTTAGGAGATCGCCAAGGATCTGTGTTGGATGAGAAAAATCGGAAAGGCCATTTATCACTGGAACCGATGAGTATTTAGCAAGCTCTTCAACGATCTTGTGTTCGTATACACGCGCCATTATGGCGTTCACAAATCTCGAAAGGACTATAGCGATATCCTCTGTCGTCTCCCTCTTACCGAGCTTTATATCCTCTGGTCCCAAATATATCGCATGTCCACCGAGTTGTGTCATGGCCACTTCATGAGAGACTCTCGTTCGCAAGGATGGTTTTTGGAAGATCATACCGAGCGTCTTGCCTGCGAGTATTGGAGTATATTCGCCCGCATATAAGCGAAGTTTCAACATTGTGGCGGTATCAAGAATCTGATAGATCTCCTCTCTTGTGAGATCATGTATAGTAACCAGATGTTTACCTTTCATGTTCAATGCCATATCTATTTCCCCCTATCAAACGATTGGTAGCTCTTCTATACCTTCTTTCACGATCTTCTCGGTATCTTCTGCTATTACCAGTTCTTCGTTGGTTGGGATCACCATAACCTTTACTCTTGCACCTTCGGGAGATATCACCTGTTCTTTACCCTTCACTTCGTTCTTCTTCTCATCTATCTCTATACCCAGATAATCCATATCCTCACAGACCATCTTTCTTATCAGTGGAGAATTCTCTCCTATACCGGCTGTGAAGACCAAAACATCCACACCATTCATCGCTGCCACATAAGAACCTATATATCTCTTTATCTGATATGCGTACATCTCGAGGGCTGTACGAGCCCTCTTATCCCCATCGGCCGAACGCTCTTCTATATCACGCATATCACTGCTTACACCACTCGCACCGAGCATACCACTCTTTTTGTTCAACAGATCGTATACCTGCTGGGGGGTAAGGCCTTCCTTCTCTTCTAAGAAGATCACTATCGCAGGATCTATATTCCCACACCTCGTTCCCATGTATAAACCTTCAAGAGGGGTGAACCCCATCGATGTATCAACAGATCTTCCCCTATCTATCGCCGCCATCGATGCACCGTTACCTAAATGACAGGTTATGATCTTGAGCTGTTTCCAGTCCTCATTCAATATCTCACCGGCACGCCTCGCCACATACCTGTGAGATGTGCCGTGAAATCCGTATCTTCTTATCTTATATTTATCGTAGAGCGACATGGGTATGGCGTATAGATATGCCCTGGGAGGCATTGCCTGGTGAAACGCGGTGTCGAAGACAGCAACATGAGGAACATCTGGTAATAATTTCTGTGCCGCATGGATACCCATCAAATTTGGAGGATTGTGAAGAGGAGCGAGTTCTGAACACTCCTCAAGGGCATTTATGACATCGGATGTTATCCTTACAGAAGAGGCATATTTCTCGCCCGCATGGACTACTCTATGCCCCACGGCATCTATATCTTTGATGCTCTTTATCGCCCCGATCTTTTCGTCGAGCAAGGTATCCAATATCAACTTCATCCCTTCTTCATGGTTTTTGATGTGAGCTTCGATCACATGCGTTTTTCCATCATTCAGCTTATGATTCAGCACAGGATTTGGTAATCCTATCCTCTCTAATAAACCTTTTGACAAAACTTCTCTCTTCTCCATATCTATCAACTGATACTTTATGGATGAACTCCCCGTGTTTATAACTAATATCTTCATATATATCTACTCCTCTCCAAGCAATGAAGTGATGGCAACCAGATCGTATATATCATCGACACTGCACCCGCGTGACAGGTCATTCACTGGTTTTGCAAGTCCCTGTAGTATCGGTCCTATCGCCTTTGCTTTTCCAAGCCTCTGGACGAGTTTGTATCCTATGTTACCGGAATTCAGATCTGGAAAGATCAAAACGTTCGCTCTACCAGCAACACTGCTTCCCGGCATCTTCTTCTTCGCTACTGAATCTACTAAGGCAGTATCCGCCTGCATTTCACCATCTATATCGAATTCACCCTTCGATAGTTCCTGTGCGCGCCTTGTTGCCTCTTTAACCTTATCGACGAGTGGATGCTCTGCACTGCCTTTCGTGGAAAAAGAAAGCATGGCAACCTTGGGTTCATCGATCATAGCCACCGATCTGGCGGTTCGAGCTGAGGAGAGTGCGATCTCAGCGAGCTGATCAGGGTTAGGGTCAGGATTCACTGCACAATCAGCGAAGATCAATACCCTATCATCTTCTGCCAACATTATGAATGCACCCGACACTAGAGAGATACCTGGTCTAGTCTTTATTACCTGTAAGGCAGGTCTTAAGACATTTGCAGTGGGTGAAGCAGAACCTGCGACTTCTCCATTGGCATCTCCTAAGTAAACCATCATAACTGCATAATACAGGGGATCGTTTAACAAAATTTCCCTTGCTTCATCGAGGGTCATGCCTTTCTCTTTCCTTCGTTCATATAAAGCCTCAACGTATTTTTGAAATGTTGAAGATCTCGAAGGTTCTAATATTTCGACATCGTTTAGCTTTATTCCCAATCCTCTTGCCTTTTCCCATATTTCATCCTCTTTTCCCAAGAGTATGGGATGGGCTATCCCATCCTTTGCCACCCTCTCTGCAGCGTATAGCACTCTTTCATCCGATGGTTCTGGCAAACATATCTTCTTTCCAAGTTTTTTGCTCTTAGAGTATATCTTCTCCATTAAATCCATAATATCACTTCTCTTCAATAATCTTTATACCAATTGTCACCAAATTTGTCTAACTCCATTTCTGGATAACCGTTAAACGAACCCGCTTCAAAGTAAGGTGTCGCATTCTTAGAAGCGTCATACAGACGTTCGAAATTATCAACTCCCTTAGTGAGTAAATGCTGTTCTACCTTTTCGATATCAGGATAGTATTTAACACTGTCCTGCCAGATTGCCCTGCCACCTAAAAAGCCGGAACAACCGTTTTCTGTGGCCAGTCGAACGTTTTCCACGAATTCATCGATGTCTACTCCTGCACTTAAGATCACCCAGGGAACGCGGGAGAGTTTCGTTACGTTCTTACAGAAGTCTTTTACTTCGGAAAGATCGTACGCGGGCTCTCTTTTCTTACCGTCGAAGGCACCATTGGCGAATTCTTTACAGTACTTAAGATTGGCTGGAAATTCCACCTTCAATATATCCACTCTATATTCTTCCTTAGAAAATTCCTCTACATAATCGAATACGATATTCGGTTTTCGCCTGGCAAAGGTTATATTATCTGCCTCTTCATCGTCCTTAAAAGGATAACTTACCAACTCCAATACAAAAGGAATATCATATTTAGCACATTCTGCACCCACTTCTCTAACCAGGTTCTCTTGGTGTGATACTATGTCTTCTGTTCCATCACCACGATAATATACCAATAACTTGACCGCATCGGCTCCAAGGCGTCGCGTCTTGGAGATATCCCAACCTTCGATCAATCTCGTTTTTCGCTCCCTATCTTTGTAACCTCCCTTATCTGCACCCGTTTCTTCAGAGGTGATGAGTAATCCTACCTCCTTGGGGAAATACTTGATCGCCCACGGATAACCGTAAACGGGATCGATCAATGTAGCACTGGAATAAGAAGATAAAACTTTCACTATGGTCCTTTTTACCAAGGACAAATCCTTGTGTTCTACTTCTCTGTTGAGTACCTTTGTTAACATCCTCTTCAAAGAACCTCGCTGATCGATTGCCATCATTCTGAATCTTCCTTCCTCATCTGCGATCCTCATCAAACCTCTCATCTTTCCAGCTGAAAGCATTTAGTTTCCCTCCTTTGATAAAATCGGGACAGAAAGGATCTGTCCCGACGAAAAGTATTATCTTATCCTCAGTAGCTCACATTATCGCCTTTTCAGTTTGCTTATCAAATGCATGCATTAAGTTCATATCTGCTACCAAGTCCATCTCTTCACCAGGACTTGCCTTCGTTCTAAAATCGACTCTTGCCGTGATCAGATCACTCCCACTTAAAACATGTAGATATGCCTCATTTCCCATTGGTTCAACAACATCTACCTTTACTTTAAACGTATTCTCTTTCTGTGCAGCGACGGCGAACATCTTGTCGTAGATGTTCTCTGGCCTTATCCCAAATATTATTTCTTTGTCTTTGTAAGGACCAAGCTTCTCTACTTTATCCTCGGGAATCTTCAGTTCAAATCCACTGGTTTTTACCCAGAAAGCGCTGTTTTTTGAAATCACTGTTGCAGGAATGAAATTCATAGGAGGACTACCTATGAAACCTGCGACAAAACGGTTTCCTGGATGTAAGTAGACCTCTAAGGGCGTACCAACTTGTTGTATTACTCCATCTCTTAGAATGACTATCCTGTCTCCCATCGTCATAGCCTCCACCTGGTCATGAGTCACGTAGATGGCAGTGGTTTCTAACCTTTGATGAAGCTTCTTCAACTCTGCCCTCATCTGTACCCTCAACTTCGCGTCCAGATTGGATAGGGGCTCATCGAACAAGAAGACCTTCGGATTCCGAACTATCGCCCTACCAACGGCAACACGCTGCCTTTGTCCCCCAGAAAGCTGCTTGGGTTTTCTGTCGAGCAATTCTTCGATATTCAATATCCTTGCCGCTTCCCTTACGCGGCTTTCGATCTCATGCTTCGGAAACTTCCTGAGTTTCAAACCGAATGCCATATTCTGGTAGACAGTCATATGAGGATAAAGTGCATAGTTCTGGAAGACCATAGCTATATCCCTATCTTTTGGTTCTACATCGTTTACAACCCTATCTCCTATTCTGATCGTACCTTTTGTGATCTCTTCAAGGCCCGCTACCATCCTTAAGGTTGTAGTCTTACCACAGCCACTTGGGCCTACCAATACGATGAATTCTTTATCCTTAATATCTAAGGTTGCATCCTTTACGGCTTCTACCTTCCCTTCGTAGATCTTCGTCACATGTTCAAGATTAACAGTTGCCACATCTACACCTCCTTTCCCTTGACATTGTACAAGCACTCCATAGGAATAAACTACATCAATTATATCATAAATATCAAACGGGATAGTATGGTATATCAGATGATACCTTTTCCATCTCCTCGACCAAAGAGAAATCCACTCCTATCTTTCCCTGATAGCGTAATGTTAAGAATTTCCTTGCGACCGTAGGGAAAAGTGCATAGGTCAAAACATCCTCATCGGTTGCGGCGAGATTTCCCAACTTCATCTTCGTTTCATCGAAGATGGGGGGTAAAAGATCAGCTGGTCTAACATCTATCACCTTCTCATCTCCTATAGCCTTTCTTTTGAGATCTGGATCTATAGGAGCAGGAGATCTTCCATAGAAACCCCTGATGTAATCCTTAACTTCATTCGGTATAACTTTATACCTTTCCCCATTTATTACATTCAAGACCGCCTGAACACCTACGAGTTGACTGGTAGGTGTAACCAATGGTGGATAACCGAGGTCTTTACGCACTCTGGGAATTTCTTTTAAGACCTCATCGTATTTGTCCATCTTGTTTTGAGCAGCGAGTTGATGCATTAAATTGGAAAGCATCCCTCCCGGTACTTGAGAAGTCAAAACTCTTATATCTATTCCTTTTATATTCGCATCCGTATCTTTATGATTTTCCCTGACCTTTCTGAAATATTCTGCTATTTGAGGTAAAAGCTTCATATTTATACGTGTCTTAAAGTTCGAAAGTTCTTCAATAGAATAGGCTATCGGTTCTATCCCAGGCTGAGATGTCCCGTAGGCTAAACTCGATATGGCCGTATCCACTACATCTGCTCCAGCTTCTATCGCGGCATAGTATGCCATGTCGGCAAGGCCTGCGGTGAAGTGGGCATGGACCTGTACAGGTACATCGAATCTATCCTTTAT
>WFSK01000203.1 GCA_015486095.1 Thermotogae bacterium | reverse complement strand
CTCCTGTTATTGCCTCTATTCTTCTCGTTCCCGAAGAGATAGCAGACTCGGATACGATCCTGAACATTCCTATTTCACCCGTCGTTTTTACGTGTGTACCTCCACATAATTCCTTGCTCACATCATCTATTGCGACTAACCTTACCCGTTCACCATATTTTTCTTCGAATAAAGCGATAGCACCTTGCTCTTTTGCTTCTCGAAGCGTCGTGATCTTTATTCTTACGGGTAGATTCTGGAGTATCCACTCGTTCACTGTTCTTTCCACCTTTTCGATCTGTTTCTCATCAAGTTTTTCGTAATGTGTAAAATCAAACCTTAATCTTTCAGGGCATACCAACGAACCTGATTGTCTCACGTGTTCGCCGATCACGTTTCGTAAAGCCGCATGCAATAGATGGGTAGCCGTATGATTCCTAGCAATTGCCTTACGCCTTCTCTCGTCCACTTTCAATATCGCCTCTTCACCAACGTTGATACTACCTCTTCTTACTAGCACTTCATGGCTCGTTATTTCTTTATGTGGATTTAGGGTATTCAATACCTTCCCTTCGAAGGTATTGGTAGTTATCCAACCTGTATCTCCTACTTGTCCGCCTTTTTCAGCGTAAAATGGCGTTTTGTCGAAGATCAAAATACCCCTTTCTCCCTCCCTCAAGCCGGTTACTAGCTCATTATCCTTAATGATAAACAAGAGTTTTGCTCTACCTTCGAGTAATTCGTATCCTGTGAAAAGAGTCTTCACATTATAAGATTCGATATCCCTGTATACTCTCTCTATATCAAGGGATCTGTCTTCTTTTCTTGCCATACGCGCGGTGATCTGCTGCCTTTTCATCAACCGTTTGAATCCTTCCTCATCTATCTCAAACCCTTCTTCTGAAGATATTTCACGTATTAGGTCTAACGGAAACCCATACGTATCATAGAGTTTAAACGCATCTTCTCCTGCGATGCGCTTATCTTTTGACCTTTTCATGATATCTCTTAACAAGCTTACACCAGTAGTCAGTGTCTTTCCAAATCTCTCTTCTTCCATCTTCAGGATCTTCTTTGAAAAAGCTCGTCTCGCAGCAAGCTCAGGATATACATCCTTCATGTTGTCGACCACCACATCCACGAGTGAGAATAAAAAGGGGTGATCGTATCCCAGAAGTATCCCTCTTCTCATCGCTCTCCGTATAAGACGCTTCAAGACATAACCACGCCCATCATTGGAAGGTAAAACTCCATCGGATATCAAAAACGTTATTGCCCTTATATGATCTGCTATTATCTTTATCGAAACATCTGTCTCTTCATCTTTCCCATATTTGACCGATAACAGTTCTTCTATGACTCTTATTATAGGCAATATCAGATCTGTATCGAAATTCGTTGGTACACCCTGCATCACAGCAGCCACACGCTCTAACCCGGCACCGGTGTCTATGTTTTTCCTGGGCAGAGGGAAAAGATTGCCATTCTCATCCGCATAATACTCTGTGAAGACCAGGTTCCATAGCTCGACGAATCTACCACATTCGCAGGTAGGATCGCACTCCTCGGGAGGACGCTTGCATTCTGGTTTTGGACCGGTATCATAGAATATCTCCGAACAAGGGCCACAAGGACCAGAATTTCCAACAGGCCCCCAAAAGTTATCTTCTTTGCCACGCCTAACGATCCTTCTCTCAGGCACACCTATGGAATTTCTCCATATATCAAAGGATTCATCATCATCGAGGTATATAGAGATCCACAACTTCTCTTCATCCATTTTCAATTCTCTTGTAACGAACTCCCATGCGTATTCTATGGCTTTCCTTTTGAAGTAATCACCAAAAGAAAAGTTTCCGAGCATCTCGAAGAACGTATGATGCCTCGCAGTTCTACCAACGTTATCCAGGTCTGCTGTCCTAACACACTTTTGGACTGTAGCTATTCTGGGATAAGTTGGTTCTACCTTTCCCCACAGTATAGGTTTAAATGGTACAACTCCCGCTACAGTTAAAAGAAGGCCCTTATCATCTGGAATAAGAGAGGCACTCGGTAATATCTTATGTCCTTTAGAAGCAAAAAATTCCAGAAATCTTGCCCTTATCTCATTTCCTGTCATTTACTCACCTCACTTACCAAAGAAAAACATGATATATATGAAATAAAAAGGAACTGTGAAGATCAACCCATCTACTCTATCAAGCATACCCCCATGTCCGGGCATGATGAACCCAGAATCTTTGATATCTACATCACGCTTGATCTTGGATTCTATAAGATCCCCTATCGTATCGGTTAAACTCAACATCACAGCTAAAAAGATGGCATGACCAAATCCTGCCAAATAAAACTTCCCGAATATGGATTCAATGGCATAAGGGTAGAGATAAAAGAAGATAAAAACTCCCAAGAATCCTCCTATAAAGCCCTCATAGGTCTTATGAGGACTTATAGAAGGAAGTATACGATGTTTGCCAAGATATCTTCCCACGAAGTATGCTGAGACATCAAAAACCCATACTGCCATTAAGACTTCAAGTGCATAAGATACCCCAAAATCCAGATAGATCGGGATGAATAAAGATAGGTTCATTCCAATGTAGAATATTCCAAGCCATACCGAACCAAGACGGTAAAGAAGAGTTGTGGTCTCACGCTCTAGAAGAGCATACAAACCCATAAAGAAAAGAATGATCATGTAAATAGCTATGAGTTTCTTATAACCTATATATGTGAAAAAGGCAAAAAATGTAACAGGAAAGATACTACAAAACAACATAACTGTGTAATAAAATATATCTAATGCAGGATCCCTCATGCGAACGATATTGAAGTACTCGGTTACCGATAAGAATATGATAGTTGAAACCAAGATGGAAAATGTAACGATGTTATAATATGCTGCTACGATTACTGGAATTGCTATAGAGGCTGAGATAACACGCTTTGTAATTTGCTTCATCTTTACTATATTCTCCCAAAACGTCTCTCTCGCTTGCTATATTCTTTTAGAGCCGATTCATAGTCTTTCTTTTCAAATTCAGGCCATAGCACGGGGGTAACATACAGCTCCGAATAAGCCGATTGCCATAGAAGAAAGTTACTAAGTCGCATCTCACCGGCAGTTCTTATTATCAAATCAGGGTCTGGGATACCCGATGTATACAAATATTCATTAACGGTGTCTGAATTCACTTCTTCTAAATCTATCTTTCCATTCATTAACCTTTTTCCTATTTCCTTTATCACATGCAACATCTCCTGTCTACCACCATAATTCAAGGCAATATTCAATTGAAGAGAAGAGCAATCTCGTGTCCTTTCCTCTCCCTCTCTGATACGCTCTCTTCTGTTCTCATCGAATGGTGAAAGATCACCCACAAATCTCAACCTCACATTGTTTTCTTTTAATTCAGGAACTTTTCTCTCAAGAAATTCGTCCAACAGATGCATCAGATTTTCTATCTCTTCCTTAGGTCTCTGCCAATTTTCAGTTGAAAATGCGTATAGAGTTAAATATGGAATTTCGAATTCCTTCGTCCATTTAACACAATCTTCGACCCTTTCCATACCCTTTGCATGTCCAAATGTACGCGGCAATCCCTGTCTTTTTGCCCACCGCCCATTTCCATCCATTATTATAGCAACATGCCTGGGGATGGTTCTCTCTACTCTCAAAACTCCATTATCTCCTTTTCTTTCTCCTCAGATATCCTGTCTAACTCTTCTATGAACTTGTCAGTGACTTCTTGTATGTCATCTTCTAATCTATAACGATCATCCTCTGAGATTTCTCCCGCTTTTTCTCTTTCCCTCGCTTTACTTATATAGTCACGTCTGATATTTCTAATGGCAACTCTACCCTTTTCTACTATCTCCTTAACGATATTCGTCAATTGTTTTCTTCTCTCTACAGTAAGAGAAGGAAAATTCAATCGTATTACATTTCCATCATTTTGAGGTGTTATGCCTAAATTAGATTGAAGTATAGCTTTCTCAATACTTTTAACGATCGTATTATCCCAGGGCTTGATAACAAGTGTTCTTCCTTCCTGGACATTAATAGCAGCAACTTGAGCTATAGGTGTTGGATTTCCATAATATTCTACTTTGATGTTCTCCAAAAGCGCTGGCGAAGCTCGGCCTGTTCTGATCCTCAGGAGTTCATGTCTCGTTGCTTCAACACTCCTCTTCATATCATTTTCAACTTCTCTCAAGATCTTGTTACGCAAAAACATCACCTCCTACATTTTCGTTATCATAGTTCCAATTCTTTCACCCAGAATTGCTTTTTTCAAATTTCCCCTTTCGAATAAATTAAATACTAAAATGGGCATTTCAGCATCTCTACACATAGCTATAGCACTCATATCCATAACCTTAACATCTAATTTCATAGCCTCATCATAAGTAAGATGCTCAAACTTCTGAGCATCTGGGTTGGTCATTGGATCTTTATCGTAAACTCCATCTACTTTTGTAGCCTTCATCAGGACCTCTGCGTTGAATTCTACACCTCTTAAGGCGGCAGCGGTATCAGTGGAGAAATATGGTTCCCCTGTACCGCAAGCGAAGATCGCCACTTCACCTCTATGCAAGCGTTCTTTCGTATCCTCGATCGACATACTCTCTACCACAGGAACAAAGGAAATGGCACTGGATATAAAGGATGGAATTCCCCTTTTTTTAAGCAACTCATGAAGATACAAAGCATTCATAAGCGTTCCTAACATTCCCATATAATCGGCTACAACACGATCTATATTCTTCACATTGGCACCTCGAATGAAATTTCCTCCCCCTATCACTATACTTATCTCAGTTTCAAGAGTTTTTACCACATCGGCTACCTCATCAATTGCACGTATTACCTCAGACTCCTCTATTCCTCTACCTCCTCTACCACACATTATTTCACCACTAAGCTTTAGTAAGACGCGCTTGTACAAATTATTTCACCTCTTACTCAACTCATATCTGGTAAACCTTCCAACAACTATGTTCTCTCCCACCTTCGCTATTGCCTCATTTATTAACTCTTTTATCCTTTTGGAATCGTCTTTTATATATTTCTGTTCGAGAAGGCAAGCCTCTTCATAAAACTTCTTCAATTTGCCTTCTACGATCTTATCCACGATCTCAGGTGGCTTTCCCTCTTTTTCCATCTGTTCTCTATATATCTCCTTTTCTTTTTCTATCCTCTCTGGAGGCACATCTTCTATGGAGACATATTCTGGAGCCATCGCAGCTATCTGCAGAGTGATCTCTTTACCAAGTGTCTTGAATGTATCTGTCCTTGCTACGAAATCCGTTTCGCAATTGAGCTCGAGTAGGACTCCAACCTTACCATTGAAATGCACATAGGAAAATATACAACCGTCTTTTGCTTCCCGTGAACTCTTCTTACGGGCTATATCTATCCCTTTCTTACGAAGCAGCTCCTTTGCCTTTTCCATATCGCCCTTACTTTCCACAAGAGCCGATTTACAATCCATTACACCAGCACCTGTGATTTCACGTAGTTCCTTTACCATCTTCGATGTTATTTCCATAGCTCGAAAAAACCTCCTCATTTAGTAGATTTAATCTTATTATACGTTTTGGGAAGAAGAGTGTCAACAAATGAGTACTTGATCTCTATATCTTCACTTTGTTATACTATGGATGTAGAAAATAAAAGTTAATTCTATCGAAATCGCATTTGATGTACCAATAGAATTAGTATAAATCCTCGTGGGAGGAAAAGTTGAAAGTGGGTAATACCCACTTTTTTGATCGTTAAAGGTGAGGATATGAGTAATGG
>WFSK01000202.1 GCA_015486095.1 Thermotogae bacterium | reverse complement strand
GAACGAACATGTTGCTTGCTTTCGTTGGTAGCATATTGGTCAGCATCGAGCATTCTTCCGTGAATGCCGATGCACTCAAAACATCCTGTTTCTCGCCAATATGCTACCTTCCCCCAGCTTCGCAACCGTTCACAACACTTGCACATCGAGATATGCCTCCTACCTCATAGAATTTAGTGGTGTGCATCGTTATGTGAGTGAACATGTTGCTCGACTCCACTTTTGTAGTATAATCTGATTTGTGTTTTCTTATAGAAAGGGGAGAGAGTGCTTGAAGAAAATAAAAGGAAATACTTATGTTCTCGAAGGATATACGAATATCGGAATCTATATAACAGGTGGGGAAGTCTTTATAATCGATACAGGCTCTGATCAAAGGATATCCAAGGGAATATTAGAAGAACTTACAGAGAAAAAATTGAAGGTATCAGCAATCATCAATACACATTCGCATGCAGATCACATACAGGGAAATCATCTTATTCAGGAAAGCACCGGATGTCCGATATATGCAAGTAAGATAGAAGCTGCTATGATATCTAATCCAATGATAGAGGGTTTTTATCTCTATTCCGCTTATCCTATAAGGGCATTGAGGAGGACCTTCTTCAGACCCAAACCCTCGAACGCAAAAGATATAGCAGAAATATCTTCAAGATTACCCATCGAGATAATAGATTTGCAGGGGCACAGTCTCGGACATATTGGTCTCCTTACCCCCGATGGAGTATTATTCTGTGGAGACGCCTACTTTTCGGAAGATATATTGAAAAAATATATCTATCCATACCATGCGTATGTTCAAAAGGCTATAGAATCGTTACGATATCTGGAGAACATCGCGGCATCATATTATGTCCCTTCGCACGGAAACGTCACGAGTGACCCTCATAAAGATATAAACTACAATGTGAATCTTATACAAGAGATATCTACACGAGTTTTTGGGATGCTGATAACCCCAATGACTCGTGACGAGATAACGAGTTTTTTAGTTCGATCTTATGATATCAAGCTCAATTCAGGGTTATATTATCTGGCTTTTTCTTTTGTATCATCCGTCCTTCAGTATTTGGAGACGGAAGGAAAAGTGAGCAATTCTATATCGGCAGATGGGAAAAGCATTTGGTTCTCAACAGAAAAGTGAGGAGGAATTATTATGTTCAAAAAATTTAAAAACATAGCTGTGATCGGTAGCCAATGGGGTGATGAAGGTAAAGGAAAGATCGTAGATTTACTATCCAAAGATGCCGATTATGTAGTTAGATTTCAGGGTGGAGATAATGCAGGACATACGGTAAGCATTAACGGTGTTAGGGTTGCCTTCCATTCTGTTCCTTCTGGTATAATCCATGAGAATACGATCAATGTTTTGGGTAACGGTGTGGTGCTAAATCCTTCCCGATTGCTGAAGGAAATTTCCTATCTCAAGCAACATTCTTTGATGAGGGGTAAACTTCGCATTAGCGAAAGAGCACACGTGATCACTACTCACCATATAGAGCTGGACAGAAGATCTCCGATATCGAACAAGATAGGAACGACAGGGCATGGAATAGGTTATGCGTATGTTGATAAGGTGGGTAGGAGGGGTATAAGGGTGATAGACCTGCTTGAACAAGGGAAGGACGAAGATATAAAACGATTGGAAGAGTATATTTGTGATACAAGTGCTCTTCTTCAAGAGGGATTGGAGGAGAATAAGAAGATCCTTTTCGAAGGCGCTCAGGGAACGATGCTCGATATCGATTTTGGAACATATCCCTTCGTAACCAGCTCTACAACGACTGTTGGGGGACTTTTCAGCGGGGCAGGTGTAAGAGTAAGAGATCTGTTCGTGTTAGGCGTTGCAAAAGGATATGTAACGCGTGTTGGAAATGGACCACTACCGACGGAATTAAAAGATGAATTGGGCAAACTGTTGAGGAGAAGAGGGAATGAATTTGGTGCAACCACAGGTAGACCAAGAAGGTGTGGATGGCTTGACTTAGTTGCGTTGAAATATGCGGCATCCGTTAATGGGTTGGATGGATTGGCATTGTTGAAATTGGATGTACTCAGTGGATTTGAAGAGGTAAAGGTAGCAGTTGCGTACAAAGTGGATGATGAGCGTATTATGCGGTTTCCTTCGAGTATAAAGATACTCGAAAGAGTTAACCCTGAATATAAAGTTTTTCCCGGATGGGGAGATATAAGGGGGATAGATAGCTACGAAGCGTTGCCGAAGGAAGTGAAAGATTATATCGAATTCGTGGAGGACTTTACAAAAGTGAAGGTGATATTGATAGGAAATGGTCCGAATAGAAAAGACATCATATATAAACCTACCTAACTTTGTATTTTAAATCTTAATGTTTCTTTGGAAAAGGTGAAGGATATCAAAGCAACGACTATTATGAGTGACATAGATATAAACATGGGTAGATACCCGAACTCGTTGGCTATTATTCCCGCTATCAGCGGACCTACTATTCCACCTAAGGATCTGCTCATATTCAATAAGCCCATCAATTCAGCTTTCATATCATATGGTGCTACATCACTAACGAATGTTGTGGTGCCAGAGAGGAACGCACCGAAAGCTACTCCAAGTGTTATGTTAGCCATGAGTAGCATAAAGATACCATTGGAGAGGGCGAAGAGCAGAGGTACCAAACTCGATAAGATGACTCCTATCATGAATACCGTTTTCCTTCCGATAACATCTACTAATCTACCGAATACGATCATCGAAAATATCTGAGTAAAAGGGTTTGCAGCAGATACAAACCCTGACATCCCTGGCGATACATTTAATTGATAGACCATGTAGACGTATACAAGAGAGAAAAAACCTGTTATACCACTCTGTCTCAAGAAAGAACCCAGATATACGAACATGAGTCCATTTTTCTTCATAATATCTTTATTAGTTCCCTCCCATAATATCAGTCTACCCTTGATTCCTATTATGATATCTTTAAATTTGGGAATCCCTTTGTTTATTTCTACATTTTCTTTTACTTTGTTTATAAAATATAAGGCAATAACGGATAAGGTAGTTAAGAAGAAAAAAATATATCTTATCGGCAAAAAGAACGTTAGTGTTCCAGCGATTATTCTTCCTCCCATCTCACCAGCGGATGAGGAGGCATTGAAGTAAGATAATGCTCTGCCAGTTGTGGTTTCTCTCCTATTTTCTACTACATGGGCAAGAGCAGAAGGACCGAATGCACTCATGAATACGCCTAATAAAAACCTCAATACGAGTACCTCTTGTGGTGTTTTTGCCAGTGAGAACATCGGGATCATCAACGTGGTGAAGATCAGAGAGAGTAGGAGAAAAGGCTTTCGTTTACCAAGTAAATCTGATACAGTGCCCCATATCGGTTGGAATAAAGTTCTTGACAAAGCGTAGAGCATAGAGGCAAGGCTTATATAAAAAAGCGAGGCGTTTAACGTCTTCAGATATATCTGCACCAGCATACCAATGGAAAAAAGTGCTGCGAAATTGAAAAAGGCTCCTATATTTAACTCGTTATCTTTTAATTTTCTCGTCATGCTCACTTATCTTTTTCTCTTGGTTTTATATATCAAAAGGCTTCCCAGAGCTATCAACACTATCCCCCATAAAACCTTAAAAAGCATACCTATTGCTGAGAGCTCTAAAAAGACGAAAAGGGTGTAAAGAATATAGCTCGTTCTTTTCGTCAAACTACTGTTAAGAGATATGGAAGATTTATGCACACCTATTGCAAGCCATAACACGAATGTAGGCCATATATATTTCATCATCCACCATCCGAAAGCGATGCATACGTAAAACGTTATCGTCATCCCGATTAGCATGGAGATAGGGATGAAGAGTGTTTTATCCCATTTTGATTTCCCTTTATATGCCATCGTTAAACCTATTGCAGGGGAGAGGAGAAACAAAGGCCAGAGATAATAGTAATGGATGAAAATTCCCATAAATGTTATAATGACGATGGAAAGCGAAGATCCCACTATTATAAGCATATAAGGAATTCTCGTGAATAGATAAATTCTATACAATATGAGTGTTAGTAATACGAAGAATAAGAATAATAGAAGACTGGTTATCGAAAAGGAAAGGCCTGCAACGGCTGTAAACATCAAAAGAACACCGAGCGATATCAAAACTATACCTATTAGAAAAGAATTCAGATTTATCTGCTTCATAAAGATGATTATAACTCATTCGTTTTGTCATTACCAAGTTTCAGGGCTCTATGTCAAATTGTGTCGATGAAAATCTAAACAAGACTTTTTTCTCTCCTTCAACGATTCGGTAGGAAGTATATCTCGATGTGCGTCGTTAGTGTGAACGGACATGTTGCTCGCTTCCGTCGGTAGCATATTGGTCAGCATCGAGCATTCATCCGTAAATGCCGATGCACTCAAAACATCCTGTTTCTCGCTTCCACTATTTCTTTCTCAACAAATCGCTATCGTTGTTGAGAGGCTGTTGTGAGTGTATGCGAAGATGAGGTTGAGTTTTGCAGCGGTGAGGAACAGGAGGTTTCGAAAGCATCGGCATACAGGATGGATGCTCGATGCGATCCGATGCAAAACCAACCGAATCAAGCATAAGATACACTCACATTCGCCTCGAAACAACGATAGATTTGTTTCGCAACCGTTCACAACACTCGCACATCAAGATATGTCCTCTACCTCATAGAGTTTAGTGGTGTGCATCGTTAATGTGAACGAACACGTTGCTCGTACTCATTTACACTTTCAATACCCTTGAGACAGGGTATGCTTTGCTCTATATTATGTTACCTTTATTCGTGACTTATATGGCAACCGTGGCAGAGTACCAAGATGATATCCAATTTTCAATACAGGAATTTTTGGATTTAGGGGTATGATAAAATGTATAATGAAGATGAAAATGTGGGGACAAGAAAACGATATTAGGTGAAAAAGAAGGCAGACAAGATGGACAAAAAGCAAGAAGATTACGTGGCATTGGTATATCTATCTCTTAAACCTGAGGTAGCCAAGAGGCATAACCTTCCTTTGAAACTCCCCGTGAGGGCAGAGGATATGCTGAAGGTTATGAATGAAGATAAGATCCCTCTCGAGGTTGTCGTTCGGGGTTTGGAAAGCCAATTGAAGATCACACCAGAGGATGAATATTATCGTTCTTATCTCATCTCCGCGTACTTAGAGAAGGTAAAAGAAGCCATAAGAGAGAAGTCTCCGGAGACGGCAAGGGTATATCTCGAAAAGGCAGGAAAGGTAATGGAAAAGGAAGACCACAGATATTCCTTCTTCAAAGGGCTTATTGCAAAAATGCATGGAGATCTGGCATCTGCAGAAAGGGAATTGAGGATATCTCTCCAGAAAGCGCCCTCTGATCTGTTGGCTAACTTCGAGCTCGCAAACATTCTCTTGGAAAGTGGTGAATACGAAGATGCCTTGAATTATTATAAAGCCTGTATGGAGATCGAACCACAGTTCTCGCTCTCCTATCTCAAGGCAGGCGATGCGTATATGTCCATGAGACGATTTGACAAGGCAGAGGAGATGTACAAACGGGTCAGTGAGTTGGATGCGAATATGGTAGAACCGTATATAAGACTCGGTGTTGGGAACAACATCCAGCAGAGATTTAAGCGAGCGATAGAGTGGTTCGAGAAGGGCATGCAGGTGAAAAAGGATGAGTGGAGCCTTTATTACAACGCCGCATACTCTTACGATAAGATCGGAAGGATAGATAAAGCGATATGGATGTTAAAATACGTCATAGATGAACTGCATGTTGACCTTCCTTTCGTTTACAACGAATTGGGATTGATATACCAGAAATTAGGCCTTTATGAGACTGCTCTGGATACCTTTTTGCGGGGATTGGATAGTGCTCCCAACGATGCCACACTCGTATTGAATACCGCTAATCTTTACAGATCCCTTAATATGGTCAATATCGCAAAAGAGTATTATCTCAGGCTCGGAGAGCTGAACGAAAAAGAAAAGATGATAAATAACATATACGATATGTACGAAGAACGATTCGATGTAGACAACCTCGTGTTGAGTCTCGATTCGATAGCAGACTTACCTCAGGAGATGGAGGAATATCTCTACGAAGCACAGCACATAAAACAAAATTACGAAGACTATATAAACGGTTATCTTAGTAAATTCAGCTCGATCCTGGCATACGCGTTGAATTCACCCCATACGTACGGGATCAGAAAGGCAATAACTAACATATTACAAAACTTAAGGGAAGATAATCAGATAGATTTCCTGAGATTGAATTCTTCAATAAAGGGTTCTAAAGACCTAAACACTCTCAAGGATTGGTATGTACACCCAGACGATAAGCTCGATCCCGAGGTTGCGATGAGAACACTCGCCATATCCATCCTTTATCATCGAGATCCTTTTGTCTTGAAAAGAATGATCACTGGTTCTACCCTGTTGACCCACCGCAATCTGAGGGCGATAGCAGCGAACATCGGTCTTGGTATCTTAATAAGGGAGCTATTTATGTACAGTATGGAAGAGATGGATGAATTCAAGTATGACCTGGTAAGAGAGATCAGCGAGTTTAACTGGCAGCTTGGACGAAAGGCAAGCGATGTAGAGAAGATGAGTTTTGAAGAGAAGATAGATGCCCTTGTGAAGAAGCCGAATGTCGATATGCTCTTCCTCACATCGTTCGATATCTGTTCACATCCTGAAAGAGAAGATGAAGAGTATATCGAAATCGTGAATAGCAGGGCTGAAGAACTGAACGAAGACATCAAGAGTGTCATCTATTTCATGATAAGATCGAGAAACCCAAATCCTAATGAAGGATTGTACATGGATGATATCATCCTCGAGACGTTCAAGAAGATATACAGTATAAGATGAGATATACGTCAAACACACTCTTGAAGGTGCTGGAACTCGTATCCGTAGAAGAAGAAAGGGATATTCTCTCGAAGGTTATCAGCCGGATCGTGAATGGAAAGAAGACCTTCATAGTAACGTTGAACACTGTTATGCTCATGATGACCGTTGAAGATGAGGATTTTAAAAGATATATAGAGAGTGCAGATATAATCCTACCCGATGGAGAAGGCGTGATCCTGGCGAAGAGATTTTTGTTTGGAGAAAGGGTAAAGAAGATCGCAGGTATAGAGTTTGCAGAGAAACTGGTCGAAGAGAGTGAAAGGAGGAGATGGGCTATCTTCTTATTGGGTGGGGAAAAGGGGGTAGCGAAAGGAGCAGCTGAGGAATTGAAGAAAAGATATCGGGGATTAAATGTAGTAGGTACAAGAGATGGTTATTTCTCGAAGGCAGAAGAGGAAGAGGTCATAAGGGATATAAACGATAGCGGAGCACTGTTGCTCTTCGTTGGAATGGGTACACCGAAGCAGGAAAAATGGATATCGACGAACATGGAAAAGATAAACTGCAGAGCATTTATAGGGATAGGTGGGGCATTGGACGTATGGGCAAAGAGGATGAAGCGAGCCCCGAAGATGATGATAGATATGAAGATGGAATGGCTTTACAGGATATCGAGACAACCCATACGAAGATTAAGATATCTGAAAAAACTCCTCAAATTCTTGGTGTATTTGACTCCACTCACCATGATAAAACGGAAGATAAGAAGGGAAGTGTAGATTGTGAGAGAAGAGATCTTAAAACTCATACCGGAGTTCACATTTATTGAAGACACAGAATTGAGAGAAAAGGTGTTAAACGTCTGGGAGAAGGCTATGAAAGCCGGAGGATGGTCACCAGACAACCTGAAGAAGATGCCTTTTACCCTACTCATCCCACAGTGTCATATAAGCTTAGTAGAACATACACGCAGTGTAACGAGGATGTGTATGGCGGTAGAAGAAGAATTCAGAGACATCTATGGAAGAAGAATAAAGATCAACAGGGATCATCTCATTGCTGGAGCCTTGCTCCACGATGTGGGTAAACTGCTCGAATATGAAGAAGAAAACGGAAGGTTTGTCAAGAGCAAATCTGGTAAGCTACTCAGACATCCATTTTCCGGTGTAGGAATATGCTATGGAGAAGGTATCCCAGATGAAGTCCTCCATATAATTGCCACCCACTCGAAGGAAGGAGATATGATCAGAAGGACTCCAGAGGCAGTGATACTACACCATGTGGACTTTATGAACTTCGAACCCTTTAGGGAGAGATGAGACATGGGTATGACGTTTGCTCAAAAGATACTGGCTTCGAAGGCGAAAAAAAGGGTTGTTCAGCCCGATGAGATCGTGGAAGTATCGCCGGATGTAGTTATGTCACACGATAACACCGCCGCGATAATAGGAATCTTCAATGAGATCGGGGCAAAACGAGTTTTAAAACCCAACAAGCCTGTAATAGTCCTGGATCACTGTGTACCAGCGGCAAATGAGAAGTATGCTGCTAACCATAAGCGGATAAGAGAATTCACGAGAGAGCAAGATATTCATAATTTTTACGATATAAATACGGGTATATGCCATCAAGTACTTCCAGAAAAGGGTTATGTACTCCCAGGAAAACTTATCGTAGGGAGCGATTCTCACACCACGACATATGGTGCATTCGGTGCATTCGCAACTGGTATAGGGAGGAGCGAGACTGCGGTTATCTGGGCAACAGATGAGATATGGTTCAGATGTCCGAGGACTATCAAGATAAACGTTAAAGGGAAGTTTAAAAAGGGGGTCTATGCCAAAGATCTCGCCCTACACATCATCGGTACACTCGGTGCAGATGGTGCTCTCTATCGTGCTATAGAATATTCTGGTGAAACCGTAAAGGATATGGAGATCTCGGAGAGAATGACCCTGTGCAACATGTCCGTGGAGATGGGAGCGAAGATCGGTTACGTCGAACCAGACGAAAAGACTGTGGAATGGCTTTCCAGGAGAACGAAAGAAAAGTACGAAATAGTGAAGTCCGATCCAGACGCGGAATACGAAAGGATTATAGATTTCGATGTTACTGACCTCGAACCCCAAATAGCCTGTCCACATACGGTAGACAACGTAAAGATGGTCAAAGAAGTCCAAGGTAAGAAGATAGATCAGGCATTCATAGGAACGTGTGTAAACGGGAGGTTAGATGACCTTCGTATAGCAGCGAGTATCCTGAAGGGCAAAAAGATAGCAAAAACGGTGAGATTAATCGTCATCCCTGCTTCGATGGAGATATACCTGGGGGCCATACGGGAAGGAATAATAGAGGATCTGGTGAGGGCAGGTGCCGTCGTGCTGAATCCCGGTTGCGGTCCTTGTCTCGGTGCCCATGAAGGTGTACTCGCACCGGGAGAAGTCTGTTTGAGTACCGCAAACAGGAACTTCAAGGGAAGAATGGGATGTAGAGAGGCATACATATATTTAGCAAGCCCTGCCACCGTGGCAGCCTCAGCCCTTACGGGAGAGATCACCGATCCAAGGGGGTATCTGTAATGAAAGAGATCAGAGGAAGGGTTTGGAAATACGGCGATGATATCAATACAGACGTTATCTTTCCGGGGAAATATACGTATACCATAACGAACCCAGAAGAGATGGCAAGGCATGCGCTTGAAGACCTCGATCCGTCCTTTGCAAAGAATGTGAAAAAAGGGGATATTATCGTTGCCGGGAAGAATTTCGGCTGTGGAAGTTCGAGAGAACAGGCCGCAACCTGTATAAAATATGCAGGGGTCAGTGCAGTGGTAGCAAAGTCATTCTCGAGGATATTCTTCAGGAATGCGATAAACCAGGGTTTACCTGTTATCCAGTGTGAAAAAGCAGTGGACAGGATATCGAATGGCGAAGAGATCGAGATAGACTTTGAAAAAGGAGAACTGCATTGCAAAGAAGGGAAATTTTACTTTTCAGCATTACCAAAATTCCTACTCGCGATCCTCGAAGACGGCGGGCTCATCCCACATGTGAAGAGATCACTCTTTAGCCATCATCTTCACATCCTGTGATGTACCCCTTTTCATGATCAATATCGTATCGCCTTCGGTAATCACTATCAGGTCCTCGACATGGGCGATGGCTATTTTCTTGCCTTCGGCAAGGATCATACAGTTGTTTACATCTCTTACAATGGATTCCTTAGCCTCGATGTGGTTGCCATTGTTATCCTTCATCGATAGCTCATATAATGCATCCCAGCTTCCTACATCGCTCCAGCCAAATTCCGATGGGATGACATATACATTGGTCGCTCTTTCCAGGACACCGTAGTCTATCGATATCGATTCCAGCTTCCCATACTCTTCTTCTACCATTTCATAGAAATTCTCTTCTCCTTTGGAGGTCCTCATAGACCGAATAGCTCTGTACAGCTGTGGCATATACATCTCGAATGCCTCCTCCATCACGGCTATCCTGAATATGAACATTCCACTGTTCCAGAAAAATCTTCCCGTCTCCAGATATGCGTAGGCCGTTTCCAAATTCGGTTTTTCCCTGAACTTCTTCACGGGATAGACTTGCATAAGTTCGGGAGATATATCCTCTATCTCTATGTAACCGTATCCCGTCTCCGGACGAGTAGGTTTTATCCCTAAAGTGACGATCGCATCGTTGTTTCTGGCAAACTCGATCGCCACCCTGAGAGTTCCAAGAAACCTCTCGATATCTGCAATGTAATGATCTGATGGGAGAACTATCAGAATATCGTCTGTATCGAAAAACACCATTCCGTATCCTATTGCTGCGGCAGTATTTCTCATCGCTGGTTCGAGGAGAACGTTCTTCTTCGGTATATCGAGTTGTGCGAAGATGTGATTCTCGTGGTCCCTGTTCGTCACAACACATATGTTCTCTTTCGGAATGAGCCGATTTATCCTTGCAAATGTCTCCTGTATCATAGTCTTATCCGACGTTATCTTGAGAAATTGCTTCGGTTTGTCAACCGTACTCTTTGGCCAGAATCTCTTTCCTACACCACCTGCCATTATTAAAGCCTTTACAGACACTTAGCCATCCACTTCCTTTATGAAACGCAATCCCTTATATGATTTTACCATGAATCTTAGTTATTCAGTGTATCTTTCAACTTGACTGTGTAAAATAGTGAGACGTAAAGTAAGGAGGATCCTCTGAAGTTATCTTTGAAGAGAGTAATGATATCGAGCTAAGAATTCTTAGGGATACAAGGTAAAAATAGTTTGGATGCCAGGTTATGTTATAATGTCTGAGAGTATTTGTATGATAGAGTGGACAAGAAGATGCATAGACAAGAAATCGGTGAAGGTGTTTTTCAAACCAACATTTAGTATCCATATTCTAGTGTTTATTGAAGGGGTGAGTTGAATTTATGAAAGGTGTTGTTTTGGCAGGAGGGACAGGTTCAAGGTTGTATCCACTAACCAAGGTAACGAATAAGCACCTATTACCAGTAGGAAAGTATCCGATGATCTTCTACCCGATCTACAGGTTAAAGCAAGCAGGAATCAGAGAAATCCTCGTTGTAACAGGTAGAGAACATATGGGGGATGTAATAGAACTGTTGGGAAGTGGGATGGATTACAGTGTTGAATTCACGTATAGGGTTCAGGATCAAGCAGGTGGTATTGCAGAAGCACTTAGCCTCGCTCGAAACTTCGTCAATGGTGATAGATGTGTTGTGATCCTCGGAGATAATATCTTTGAGGACGATATTACTCCTTACGTTAATTCCTTTATAAATCAGCCCAGTGGTGCTAAAGTGCTGATAAAAGAAGTCCCTGACCCCAAACGTTTTGGAGTTCCTGAATTAAAAGATGGGAAGATCATTTCCATAGAAGAAAAACCAAAACAACCAAAGAGCAAATACGCTGTCACCGGTATTTACATGTACGATTCCGAAGTATTTGATATCGTGAAGACTCTTAAGCCTTCGGGTAGAGGGGAACTCGAGATAACGGATGTAAACAACGCATATATAAGAAAAGGCACGCTGACATACGATATTCTAAAAGGTTGGTGGACTGATGCGGGGACGCCAGAATCACTCCTCAGGGCAAATGAACTCACAAAAGATATCATCCTGGCAATAGAGGAGAGGAAGTAATCATGGGAAAATTCAAGTTCATAAAGACTCCGATCGAGGGACTGTTGATCGTTGAGCCGACTGTCTTTGGAGATGAACGTGGATTTTTCATGGAATCTTATAGTTTAAAGGAGTTCGAAGAAAACGGTATAGCGCTTACCTTTGTCCAGGATAATCATTCTCACTCTCGGAAAGGAGTTTTGAGAGGCCTGCATTTTCAGAAGAAGCATCCTCAGGGCAAGCTGGTAAGAGTGGCAAAAGGAAAAGTATTCGATGTTGCGGTGGACTTAAGAAGGAGCTCCCCTACGTTTGGAAAATGGTTCGGTTTGGAACTTTCCGGTGAGAACAAGAGACAGCTTTACATCCCGCCAGGCTTTGCCCACGGTTTTCTCGCGCTCGACGATAATACGGATTTTCTATACAAATGTACGGATTATTATTATCCCGATGACGAAGGTGGCATCATCTGGAATGATCCCAAAGTGAGCATTCAGTGGCCTCTTGAGAGAATCGATACGCTCATCATCTCCGATAAAGACAGAGCACTGCCAACGTTCGAGGAAGTGAAGAAACACCTATGAAGGTAGTTATACTCGGTGCGAAGGGGCAATTGGGCTGGGAATTCACACATTTCTTAAGAGATAAAGTAAAGGTGTTTCCATTCTCTCATAAAGAGCTGGATATCCTCGATTCGAAAGATTTGAAAAGAAGATTTGAGGAGATACATCCAGACGTTGTGATAAACTGTGCAGCATATACAAAGGTCGATCGGGCAGAAGAAGAGAGAGCACTTGCGTTTAAGATCAATTCCATCGGTGCGAAAAATGTTTCTTTTGCTTCCTTCGAGGTGAATGCAAAAGTCGTCTACTTCAGTACGGATTATGTCTTCGATGGAGAGAAAAATGTTCCTTACACCGAGTTGGATAAGCCCAATCCGATATCGTGCTATGGAGAATCGAAATTCGTCGGAGAACAATTCACAAGAGAATTCAATCCTAATCATTTGATCTTGAGGATCTCTTGGCTCTACGGGATAAACGGGAACAATTTTGTGAAGACGATCGTAAAACTTGCCAAAGAAAAGAAACCATTGAAGATAGTGGATGACCAACGTGGAACGCCTACCTACACCTTAGATGTTGTTAAACAAACCTGGAGACTCATACAGAAAGGAAGTGTTGGTCTATATCATTCTTCAAACGATGGCGAGGCAACCTGGTTTGACTTTGCAAAAGAGATCGTTTCCAATTTAAACTTGAATGCAGAAGTTACTCCAATAAAAACAGAAGAGTACCCTACCAAGGCAAAAAGACCTCCTTATTCTATACTCGAAAATTACTCTCTCGAATTGGAGGATCTGAATATAATGAGAGATTGGAGAGAAGCATTGAGAGATTTCACAAATAGATATAAAGAACAATTTTGACCAGATGAATGGAAGAAATCCCATCACATGTTCGCCTACATCCACGATGTCTACTGAGTTATGCCATCATAAGATATGATGATATAATTAGGTTAATAAATCATACCTTAAAAAGGTAGTGAGAAGAATGATATCACCATTGGATGATAGGTATTCCGCTCTTCTGGAACGAGAAAGAGAACTCTTCGGAGAAAGGATGTTGATTGAAAAGAGAGTGACAGTAGAATGTGCGTATCTCAGAGCACTGTGCGATGTACTCGATGTGAGATGTGAAGTAGAGAAAATCTCCATAGATGAGAAAGCACTTACGGAGATAAAGGAGCTCGAACGTAAGACCATGCATGATGTCAAGGCAGTGGAATTGTTCATACGAAGTAAAGTAGATGAAAGACTTAAACCTTACATTCATTTCGGTTTAACTTCCGAAGATACGAATAGCTTGGCCTATTCTTTGATATTGAAGGAATTCAACGAGAGTATTTATCTTCCACTTCTCAAAGAAATTTTGAGTATGTTGATGAAATTGGCCAAAGAGCACAAGAGTACACCTATGTTATCCCATACCCATGGTCAGAGAGCGGTTCCAACAACGTTTGGTAAGGAGATCGCAGTCTTCATTTACAGGATCTTGGAGACGATTCGAAAGCTTGAGCATTTTGCATTTAAGGCGAAATTTGGGAGCACCATTGGTTCTTTCAACGCCTTGAAGTTCGTACTCCCCCAGATCGATTGGCAGGAATTTGCCGATAAATTCGTATCTTCCTTCGGCTTGCATCGGAACAAAATTACCACTCAGATAGATAACCTCGAGTACATCTCAGAATATCTCGATGATGTACGCAGGGTCAACAATTGTCTCCTGGACTTCGTGAAAGATATCTGGCTCTACACCTCCTTAGACTACCTGAAATTAAAAAAGACATCTAATATGCAAGTAGGTTCATCTATAATGCCGCATAAGCTCAATCCGATAGAATTCGAAAATGCGGAGGGAAACTTCGAGGTGGCAAATACATTGCTGGGTTTTCTATCCAATACTCTACTTCGATCCAGGATGCAGAGAGACCTATCTAACAGTACGGTGAGGAGGAATATAGGAGTGGCATTATCTCATTCTACACTAGCAATGAAAATGCTTAAAAATGGGATGGCAAAGGTATCGGTGAATGAGGAACAATTGAAAGAGGACCTCGAAAAACATTATGAGGTTTTAGCAGAGGCAATACAGACGGAGATGAGGCATGAAGGTAAGACAGACGCATACGAAGCGGTAAGACACGTTTTTCAAAATGTCATTGAGATGAGCAGAGATACTTATGTGAAGAAGATAGAAGAGCTGGACATATCGAGCGAAGGGAAGGAGAAACTCATTCGATTGAAACCTGAGAATTACATCGGTTATGCCGATGAGATGGTAGATGAGGTGATGAGGATGTGTAAAGGAGGCTTCGAAAAGATATGAATGAGAGATATCCTGCAGTGGCAGGTGCATTTTATGAAGGTAATTCTTCGAGATTAAAAGGTCAGATCGAAGATTGCTTTTTAGGTCGCCTCGGACCAGGAAAGTTACCCGAACTCCCTGTATTGAAGAAGATGGAGAATCCCATCGGTATTATGGTACCTCATGCCGGCTATATCTACTCCGGACCTGTCGCGTCTCATGCGTATTTCCAGATATCCCAACTGGGAGTCCCGGACATAGTCATCCTGATAGGCCCGAACCACACTGGATACGGTGAGCCGATCGGAGTTTACGATGGAGATGCATGGATAACACCTCTGGGGAGAGTAGAAGTCGCTTCGGACGTTACTCACGAATTGACATCCCGTTGCGATCTCGTTGCCCTCGATTCTTTATCACATAAGTACGAGCACTCCATAGAGGTCCAACTGCCCTTTCTACAGTATATCTATGGAAATTCATTCTCCATCGTACCCATATGTATGATGGACCAGCGTCTTCAAGCTGCAAGAGAACTTGCAAGGTGTCTCAAAGATGTCCTATCAGAAAAAGTGGTACTCATCGTTACGTCATCGGATATGGATCATTACGAAGACCATGAGACGGTTTTAGAGAAAGATAATAAGGTCCTGGAAAAGATAGTAGCGCTCGATACAGAGGGTATGTACGAGGAGATAAGGAGAAACAATGTAACGATGTGTGGATATGGACCTGTAGGCGTAGCGATGAATTATGGATTTTCCAACGCCATGTTGCTAAAGCATGCGACGAGTGGTGATATCACGGGTGATGAAACAAAAGTCGTTGGATACGCCTCAGTACTGTTTTCTTGAGGAAGGTGGTGAAATATGAAGGAGATCATGGATGTGATAAACACACTTTTCAATCGACTGAACAGAAATGAAGGATATGAGTTGTACGATATGAGCAAGTGGAGGGGAATGCCCACCGACAAGGTGAATGAGATCATAGATCACACTCAGCTCAAACCATTTGCAACAAGAGAAGATATAGTAAAGCTGTGTGAGGAGGCCAAAGAACACAAAATGGGAGCAGTTTGTATCAATCCATATTTTGTTCCCTTCGCAAAGGAGAAATTGAGAGATACCAGGGTGAAGGTAGCTACCGTCATAGGCTTTCCCTTAGGTGCAACTACACTACGTGCTAAAGTGAACGAGGCAAAGGAAAGTGTGGATAACGGAGCAGATGAGGTAGATATGGTTATGAACATAGGGGCTTTAAAGGCGGAAGAGTACGAATATGTCTTAGATGAGATCGGTGCTGTAGTAGAAGTTGCACCTGTAGTCAAGGTGATAATAGAGACGTGCTATTTGACATGGGAAGAAAAGATAGAAGCCTGTGTCATATCTAAATTGGCTGGGGCTTCCTTCGTAAAGACCTCAACAGGTTTCGGAACCGCTGGTGCCACCATCGAAGACGTTCAGCTGATGAGAACAGTGGTTGGAGAAGAGATGGGAGTAAAAGCTGCTGGTGGCATACATGACCTCGACACAGCTTTGAAGATGATAAATGCCGGTGCAAGTAGGATAGGGGCAAGTGCAGGAGTTAAGATAGTAGAAGAGATGAAGAGGAGGATATGAGAAGTGGACTATGGGAAGATGAGCATAATGGAATTTCTCAATTCTGTGGCATCAGATACACCAACACCTGGAGGAGGTGCTGTAGGTGGTTTGGTCGCTGCCCTATCTATGGCACTCCTTGGCATGGTATCTTCATTAACATTGAAGAAAAAGGATATATCGCAGGATACGAAGGAAAGATTTATGGAGATCAGAGAAAACGTATTCGAAAGGATGAGGGAGTTCGTAACACATATAGAAGAGGATTGTGACGCCTTCGATAAGGTTATGAAGGCATTTAAGATGCCGAGAAAGACTGAAGAAGAAAAGGAGAAGAGAAAGCTTGCCATTCAGGGAGCGATGAAGAGAGCAGCAGAAGTACCTTTGCAATTGGCAGAAAGGATATCCTCCTTGAATAAAGACATAGATTATGTGATCGAGTTTGGTAATAAAAATGCCGTTTCAGACGCAAAAAGCGCTTCTATCCTTGCCGATGCAGCCGTTAAGATCGCGCTGGAAAACGTGAATATAAACCTGCCTTACATAAAGGATGAAGATTTTGTCAAAGGAATGAAGGAGAGGATGAGTAAAGTTCGGACATTTTCCGAATAGAAAGAGTACATCGTTGATCGGAAGAATGAGACATTTGGAAGGAGGAAAACATGAAAAGGGCACTGACTTTTGATGATGTTCTACTAGTACCTAATTACAGCGATATTTTACCAAAAGATGTAGATATAAGGACACGCCTCACGAGGAATATTCGAATAAATCTTCCTTTCATAAGCGCTGCAATGGATACGGTAACGGAATCGGAAATGGCAAAGGCTATGGCACGTGAAGGAGGAATCGGTTTTATACACAAGAATATGTCCATTGAAAGACAGGCTATGGAGGTAGATAAGGTAAAAAGAACGGAAAACGGCATCATAT
>WFSK01000201.1 GCA_015486095.1 Thermotogae bacterium | reverse complement strand
CTATAACCTCAGCCTTATAACCAACGGATATGATGAAGTTGTCAAATCCAAAGTGTTTAAATTTTTCTATTATAACCTCGAGCATAGGCTTATTATCTATGGGTATCATTGGCTTTGGTATTATCCTTGTAACAGGATTCAAGCGGGTTCCTTTACCCCCCGCCATTATAAAGACGGGTATATCTTTATGGGAATACGTGATCTTGCCAAAGATCTCATTCCACAGCAGTAAGTCAATTACTGTACCTTCTTCATCTAATACTGGAAGTTGTTTGAGAGAATGCTCTATCATGAAAACTTCTATTTCTTTTTTGGTCCATGTGTTGAGAGCGTACTTGAAATTCTTCACCATTATCTTATCTATTGTATCATTCAACTCGATACCATTTAATATACCTCGTCTTATATCTCCATCTGCAACCACACCCAAGAGCCTATGTTTGTCATCGACGATCAATGCCATACCTGCTCCACTCTCATTTATAGATCTTATAACATCCAATATGGTATTATTTATTCTTACAAAAGTCTTTATCAGTCTTTCATAATCCAACAGAAACACCACCTCATTTACATACTTCTAAGAGGTAAAATACCTTCCCTTCTTATATCGGCAAATTTTACTTAGAGATTAATGTGAAGATCTTCTCTTAGGAAAGTTTTTCTTCTTTGATAAGAGGTAACAGCTTTTTATTTATAACGTATCTCAAGCCTGCTTCATAAAACTTGGCAACGGTCTTTATACTCGAATAGTACTGATGAGATTTATTCAATTGAATCTCAAGCTCTTTTACTCTATCCCGCTGTTTCTTAGAGAGCAAATCCCTTTTGATCCTGAGTTCATCGAAGATGGTCATGTATCTTTCCAAAAATGAAAAGGCTTTCAAACTCGCCATTTTCTTATCTACCTCGCTTATCTTGGCATTCAAGCTCCTTATTGCCTTCATATCTATCCGTTCTGTAGGGATGAACTCGAGTTTTTGTAACTCTTTTAATACAGAGCCACAGTATTCCGTTATTAAAATGAATTCATTTATTCTATCGTTTAGGGCATCGATGAGTTTAGAAAAATCTGGCTCATCGGTACTCTCGAGTATTGAGAAAACAGTTTCTCTTATAGGATGTTCTTTTCGCATATATCGTTCGAGTGCCTCTCTAAAGGTCATGATCTCCGTACCTTCTATCCTCGCTCCTCCTTCTGTAGCATCTATAAACATTCTCTTCCTTTTACCCTTATCTCGCATCTTTATCTGTGAAATATAGACCTCGAATAAGACCTTGTAAGAGATCATATTTCTCACTGTAGGAAGGGGGTTCCCATACACATCTTTAATCCATATATACCTCGGATCCCCTTCCTTTATCTCTACTCTCTTCGCCGTTGCAGCACCATCTACATGATCAAATTCTGCATCCATAGGAAAACCCAAGTCCTGACCCACAAGGACTATTGGATTGGCTCCTATGTAATCGGCAAAGTTAAAGGCCGTATGTGCAACAGTCATACCAACTGGAATTGCTTCCACCTTTCTCCCCACCGTTTCATCCAAGAATGCAGTGAAGTGATCCGGTATACGAGTCACGATGATCGGGTTATGCCAATGCTCATCCAAAATCTTTCTGTAAAATTCATTAGTAACTATGAGTGGGGAGTCGAAATCGAAATCCTTTAGATCCAGAAAGTATTTCGTTTCTGTAGGAGTGGGGTCTATTGCAATCGTGAAATCGGGTTGGACTCCGTGGGAAAGAAGAGGTTTTAAAGTTGTTCCGAGGGCAATTATTACAGCCTTACCCTTTGCTTCTTTTATCTGATCGATGTTCTTGTTAAGGGAAGGTCCTCCAGATACGACTATTGCAGGAATATCATGAAACTTATCTTTGAACTCGTTTATGGGAGTACCACGAACGTAATGAGGTATGTTCGACAGGGCATTTACTGTAAAGTTTTTCACAAGACTCATATTGGTTACTATTGCAACGCTAAGCGTTCTTGCGTATTCGACTATCTTATCCTCTACATGTTTGTAAAATTCTCTCTCCGCATTGTAAAGGGCTTCAAGACGCAGTATAGTCATACCTTTAAATTCTATCAATTGCCCGTATCTTCCAAGAGAAGCTATGAAGGTATCATCGTCGAATTTGGTTATGAATTCTACCTTTTTAGATCTTATTATATCCGTATAATCTTTAAAGGGAAGAGAAGCCTTGAAATATCTATAATCCTTATCTATAACGACGATAACCTGTTTTTCTCCCAATCGCGGTATGATCTCTTCTAATAGATAACCGAGTGCAAAACCGAAGACGAATATAACGCCTTTCTCCCTTACCTCCCGATTCTTCCCATTCACGTACCTGAGTATTTGTCTTCGAGGATCATAAGCACTGTAAATATACTGGGAGTTTATCTTACAGGTGAGTTCACCACTTCGTGCTTTTTCTACAACGAATTCATCCTCCTCAACATTTGGGGCACTTTCCAGAATAGAAAGCATCACAGGTCTGAATTTTCTAAATGCCCTTTTGTTTATCTCTGTATAATCCATACTTTTATTATACTATAT
>WFSK01000200.1 GCA_015486095.1 Thermotogae bacterium | reverse complement strand
GCGGGAGGTTGATTTTCGTGGCGGTTATAAAGTATACCGAAAAGGTTATAGAGCACTTCAAGAATCCGAGGAACGTTGGCGAGATCGAGAATCCCGATGGTGCTGCTACGGTAGGTAGCCCGGCATGTGGTGACCAGGTTACCGTATTCCTAAAAATTGATGAGGATAAGATAA
The DNA here is from genome assembly GCA_015486095.1 of Thermotogae bacterium. Lineage (GTDB taxonomy): Bacteria > Thermotogota > Thermotogae > B3-G13 > B3-G13 > B3-G13. The sequence continues at coordinate 4,311 of WFSK01000200.1, read as the reverse complement.
AGGATATAAAGTTTCTATCCTATGGGTGTGCATCGAACATCGCAACGGGTTCTATCGTAACGGAGATGGCGAAGGGAAAACATATAGAAGAGGCGAAGAAGATAACCTGGAAACAGGCTGTAGAAGAACTGGGAGGGTTGCCTCCCGTTAAGTTTCACTGTTCTGTACTCGCCGTAGATGGCCTAAAGGCTGCCATCAAAGACTACGAAGAGAAAAAGCTTGGGATGAAGCATGAAGTTCTCGTTGATGAAGGTTATATAATCGAAAAACTCAAATCGATCATATACCCCAAAACAGGTGAAAATATAATCGATGCGAAGTTGATCAAGTATCTGAAATTCGAGGATGGCATCCTGACGATAGAGATGTCATTCGATGAGACGGATAAGTTCAAAGCGAACATCTTGGAAGAGATTCGCGAACACATAGATGAGATCGAGCAAGTAAAGAAACTCGATCTGAGGATAATGGATTACTGATCATGTTCTTTTCAAGAACGACGAAATATGCGATCAGATCTCTGTTGTACATCTCACAAAAGGGAAGAATGGTTCCTCTGAATGAGCTGTCTGAGAATCTGGATATATCCTTCGATTATTTGAAGAAGATATTGATAAGATTGAACAAGGCTGGTATACTCGAGAGTGGTAAGGGTAAAAAGGGTGGTTACTGTCTGAAGAGAAGACCCGAGGATATATCCGTAGGTGAGGTAGTAAAGACCTTCGAGAAGATGACGTTAGAAGAGTGTAAGACTATGAAATGTAAAGATGAATGTATGGCGTATGATGGGATAATTTCTCTTGAACAGAAGATCATGGATATTCTGGAAAATACCAGTTTAAAGGATTTTGGCAATAAGGGGAAGACAGGATGGCAAGGAGAGCGAAGGATTGGTTAAAACAGGCTGAGAGGGACCTCGAGCATGCGAAAAAGGATTTAATCGGTGAGTATTATGAGTGGTCTTGCTTTTCTGCTCAACAAGCGGCGGAAAAGGCGTTAAAGGCCGTTTACCAAGATACTAATAGAGTAGCCTGGGGACATTCGGTAAGGGGATTGTTAGTTAATCTTAAGGATTCTTTTGAGATCAGCTCTGCCTTAATGGAAGCAGCAAAAGTCCTCGATAAGTTCTACATTCCTACGAGATATCCCAATGGGTTCGATGTAGGAGCACCAACGGATTACTTTACCGAAAGAGAAGCGAAGGAAGCGATAGAATATGCGAGTGAGATCATCGGATTCTGTAAAGATATTCTCTCTCGAAGTCGATGAGATAATAGAAAAATTGCAAGAATCAGTTAGGAGGTTGAAGAGTTCATGCAATGATGTGATAGAGGTATACCTCTTTGGATCGCTGGCAAAGGGTGATTTTGTTCCTGGCAGTGATGCTGATATAATGGTCCTTTTGAGAGATAGCAAAGATAAGTTTATAGATAGAATAGGGAAATATATGGATTTTTTCAGCGATATAGAAATTGGAGTGGATATATTTCCATACACGATAGAAGAATTGGATAGGGCAAAGAGAGAGGAAGATCCCTTCATAAAGGAGATCTTATCTCACAAGATAAAATTGTAGACGAAAGGACGATGATATTGAGATGAGAGTGTACTTAGATCACGCCGCAACTACTCCGATGCTTCCGGAGATCGTTGAAGAGATGATGCCATATCTAAATGAACGCTTTGGAAACGCATCGAGTCTGCATTTCTACGGTGAAGAAGCGAAACGAGCGTTAGAAGAATCTCGTGCAACCATTGCGGATCTCATAAATGCTGAGCCTGATGAGATCTACTTCACTTCTGGAGGCACCGAATCCGACAACATCGCGATAATCGGAAGCGCACGAGACTCGAAGAGAAAACATGTTATAACATCGGCAATAGAGCATGAAGCGGTGATAGAGCCGATCAAATATCTGGAGAAAGAATATGGATATAAAGCGGATTATTTGCGTGTGGATGAATATGGGATAGTGGACCTCGATATGCTCGAGAGCGTTGTAGATCACAATACACTTTTGATATCCGTTATGATGGCGAATAACGAGATCGGGACGATAGAACCCATAAAGGATATAGTTAAGATAGCGAAGCGGCATGGTGTACTCGTTCATACGGATGCCGTGCAGGCCATAGGAAAGATAAAGATCGATGTGAAGGAATTAGGAGTAGATATGCTTTCCGCCTCTGCCCATAAATTTTATGGTCCCAAGGGTGTTGGTTTCATATACGTAAAGAGAGGTACACCCCTTTTGAACATCATATTCGGTGGTGGGCATGAGAGAGGTATGAGATCGGGTACAGAGAATGTTCCCGGTGCAGTGGGGATGGCTGCGGCTTTGAGGTACTGTTATGAAAACTTCGATGCACTGGAAGAGAAATATGCCAGATGGAAGGAAAAGATATTGAATACCTGTGAGGAGATAGGTGATTACAGGTTAAATGGACATCCAACTAACAGACTCGTGAGTACCCTGAGCCTTGGATTCAAAGGAGTAAATGGTGAATCGTTGATGCAAGCGTTGAGTATGAATGGGATAGCTGTATCAACTGGTTCTGCCTGTAGTTCACATTCCTCACACAGAGATGTCTCCAGAATCCTTCGAGCAATAGGTTTGTCAGAAGATTATGCACAGGGTACCATAAGGGTGGTAACGGGAGCAGACAACACCGATGAGCAGATCGATTATTTCATTCAGAATCTATCTCGGATCGTGAGAAAGTTGAGAAAAATGGGAGAATGTAGATCATGAAATATTCTTCACTACTCCTTTCACATTTTATGAACCCCAAAAATAATGGAAAACTCGATGATTACAATGCTCATGGTGAAGGATACAATTCATCGGATGGGGATACGATCAGATTCTTCATCAAGATCGAAGACGGCAAAATAGTGCGAATAAAGTATCTGGTGAAGGGATGCCCGCGTGCCATAGCGAGTTCGAGCTATACATCTGAATTGGTCAAAGGTATGCGAGTAGAAGATGTACTTAACATAGATGAGTCCGTGATCGGGAAGGCATTAAAACTGGATGACGAGAAATTTGATTGCATCCATTTGCCCTTAAGAACGATAAAGAAGGCCATTAGGAATTCGAAGGAGAGATCATTATAGGATTGGATATGGCTAAGAGACGATCGGATTGTAGTTCGTATACCTCCATTCTATACCAATCTCCTCCTTGAGGAGTAACTGAGAAATCGAAATGGTTTTTCCGGGTGTTCAAAAATACTTTTGAATTCTTTACTACGGATACCTTAAAGGATACTTCGCCTTTGACAGAGCAATGAAATAGGACTCTTTCACCGTTCTGGAAAGGTATAACATCTCCCATTTCATAACGGATTCCATTACAAGTGGCGTAGAAATCTACAGTTGGCCCTATGGATATGAAAATTCTTCCTGCTCTCAATGAGGAAAGTATCGCATTTTCACTCAACTCATTCACGAGGATGTAATTGACACCACAATCGGGTGGATTTTCGGCTTTATTATGCCAGTCCTTGCCAGATATTCCAACTATATGCAAGCCTTTGTTGAGTAATTTATCCCATAATCGGATCGCAAGTATGTTTGGAATTTCTAACTCCGACCATGAACCAGACCATATTTCCAGAAGATCGACGTTTTCATAATCGAAATCATTCTCCGTGTAATTCCATTTACATCCACCGCAGATCACACCTCCCAACACAAACGGATGTGCTACTGCGAAGAGACCACCCAAACGATGGACTTCAGAGATGATGTCGTTCACAGTTCTATCATCGTTGGTTCTCCAGTCTACGTATTCCCTTATACCCAAAGCGGTGGCATGCCCTTTAGGTGTTGTGAATTCCATACCGTGAATGACACAAAAGTCCTCATATCCTTTTATATCTTTATGGCCACTTGTAGTGTTGTGATCTGTGAGGGCAATGAAATCCAATCCTTGCTTTTTCGCCTCTTCTACCATTTCATCGAGAGAATTTTTACCATCACTGTGATACGTATGTACATGAAGATGCCCTCTCACCCATTTGGGATTGGTGTCATATCTCTTAGTTTCTATCTTTATCTCATATTTACATTCATCCGTTACTATGGCTAAAACTTCTAATTCTAATTTCCATCTTCCGGGATAAAGTGGGCCGGACAGCATCCCGGGAGAAGATACTCTTTCCGAAACGACAACCGTCTTCTTTCCCCAATCCCAACGCCCCCTGAATCTACCCCTGGGATCGTATACAGAAAAGTTCAAGAGATTCCTTATGGGATATATCCGTTCGGTTATTCGTTCCACGATCCGATCCAGATCGCTTCCATGT
>WFSK01000199.1 GCA_015486095.1 Thermotogae bacterium | reverse complement strand
TTCACTTCGCTATGCCTTGCAACACCCTTCACAGATCACACACTCATAATATGGACACTCACAACGGCCTCTCAACAACGATAGTGGTTTACTGGAAAAAATAGTGGAGTCGAGCAACGTGTTCGTTCACATTAACGATGCACATTGAGATATCCCTCCTACCGAATTGCTTAGATCTTCATTAACACAGCTTGACATAGAGCCTACAGGTGTGGCTAAATTATGTATGATCATGTATAATATAATTGTGCGGCTATAGCTCAGCTGGTAGAGTACCTGCTTCCCAAGCAGGGTGTCGCGGGTTCGAATCCCGTTAGCCGCTCTTTTTATTTATGGGGGTGAAGCGATGAAAGAAACCGTTGTCGTTGTGAGGAACTTGAAAAAGTATTATGGACAAGTCAAGGCAGTAGATGATATAAGTTTCACCATCGATAAGGGAGAAGTCTTCTCTTTGCTCGGTCCGAATGGGGCAGGAAAAACGACGACGCTGGAGATCCTGGAAGGCATTAGAGATAAAGATGCGGGAGAGATCAGAATACTTGGTTTGAATCTTGAAAGTAGTGAGAGAGAGATAAAAGAAAAGATCGGCGTGCTCCTGCAGGATACGAATTTTATAGATAACGTTAAGGTATCAGAGATAATAGACCTGTTTCGTTCTTTCTTCAAAAATTCCTTTTCGACGGAAGAGATATTGGATATAGTATCGTTAAGGGAGAAAGGGAATGCTTACGTTAACAAGCTTTCAGGGGGGCAAAGGCAACGCCTTGCGGTAGGACTTGCCCTCGTAAATGACCCAGAGATCGTCTTTCTCGACGAGCCTACGACTGGTTTGGATCCCCAGGCAAGAAGAAACCTATGGGATACGATAGAAGATCTGAAAAAGAGTGGAAAGACGATAATCCTAACCACCCATTACATGGAGGAAGCGGAAAGATTGGCGGACAGGATCGCCATAATGGACCATGGAAAGATAATCGCGGAAGGTACGGCGTTGGAGTTGATCAAATCCATAGGTAAAGAAGAGGTGATAGAATTCTCCAAAGAATCCTTGTCCACGGCTTTCTTAAAAATGCTGAAAGGGAAAGAAGAATGTGTTGTGAAGGATTCTACAGTGAGGCTCTACACGAAGGATATCGTCGATAAGATGAGATGGATATTAGACGTATCAAAGGAGTACGAAGTAGAACTCAGAGATCTGCGAATAAGACAAACCAACCTTGAAGATGTATTCTTAGAACTCACAGGGAGAGAGTTGAGAGATTGAGATGAAGTCTATTCTTTCCCTCATATTCATCGATGTAAAATTGTTGTTTCGAGAGAAGGGTTCTCTCTTTTGGAGTATTATATTTCCCATAGCCATAATGACTTTGTTCTGCTTCATGTTCGGTTCGACGAGTAAAGGAAATTTCGGTATTAAGGTTGCGATCGTAGATATAGATAAGACGAGTGTATCCAGGGGATTTGTAAAAGGATTTGAGGCGTTCGATACACATAGCAAGGAAAAGGATGTTCCACATATGCTCGATATCGTTGGCGTTAAGACCGAAGAAGAAGCGGATGCCCTGTTGAAAAAGGGGAAGATCGTGGCAGTGATAGAGATACCCAAGGGTTTTTCTAAGCAGATAAATGCGATAATATCGGGTGAGTTCATCAAATTCTTCAAGATAAAGACGAATCCTGCCAATATCGTTGTCAAATATAAAGAATCGGATGCTCAAACGATGCAAGTAGTGGTCGATCTGGTTAAGAAGGTAACGGATAGGGCAAATGAAGAGATATTGAGATCGGCAGGACTCTATACGAAACGTTTACCGATAGCCCTTTCCGAGATGCCAGTTGAAGTCAGAGAACGATTCGATTATACCAGTTACATTCTTCCTGGTGTCGTCGTTATGGCCATAATGACCACGACGATGTTTGGCATAGCCGAGGATGTAACGAAATTGGTGGAAAAGGATATATTGAAAAGGATGTTCGTCACACCGTTGACGAAAGGAAGATATATCCTTTCCAGACTTGGGAGCACGATCACGATCTCCTTCATTCAAATGTTCTTTCTCTTCATCACCGCCATGTTGCTCTTTAACCTGCACGTTAAGATAAACATCCCATCGTTTCTTCTCATATCCTTTGCCGGTATCTTCTGCATGTTCTCCCTCGGATTCCTCGCCACCGCGCTTGGTAAGACGAGAGAGGGGGCAACTGCGATTGCGAATGTGTTGATGTGGCCGATGATGTTCTTTGGAACGCTTTGGTTCCCTATGACGGGAGGTTTTCTGCCCGTACTCTCACGCATGATGCCCACAACCTACTTCGTTGATGGTCTTAGATCGGCACTCGGTGTTCATAACATGGGTATCCCTTTGTGGCAGGATCTCCTGTGGTTGGCAATATGGATCATGGGTTTCTCGCTCATAACCCTCAGATACTTCAGGTGGGAAAAGATATGAAGCAGTTCAAGAGATTCTTCGAATTGGAATCCAAACTTCTCCTTCGAGATAAACGGGTCTTGCTCTATACCATACTATTTCCCATTTTGATAATGATAGTGATCGGGGCAGTTATAGGCATACAAAATGAAAATGGTGGGCTAAAAGTTCAGGTGATAAAGGGAGATATCGGTTCAAACGAATTTTCCACCTTGATGAACGCCTTGAATCTGGAGAGAAACCTTGTGGTCCAGAGAGTATCCGATGAAAAAAGGGCCTTAAAGGAATTGCAAAAGGGCAATATTCAGGGTGTAATAGTGGCGAATGAAGGAAAAATATTACTCTACTACAATCCCACTGACC
>WFSK01000198.1 GCA_015486095.1 Thermotogae bacterium | reverse complement strand
GCATAAGCCCCACAACGATACCTATATCTAAGGATATAAATGAAAAGAGATATTTGCCTCCTCCGAGAGACAGCACTAATAACGGGAAGAAAATAACGATGAAGATACCAATGATGATCTTGGGTTTCTTGAAGGCATCTTTTGGGGAAAAGCAATAGATCATAAAGGCTAAAATTCGATTCCTATTCCGGTGGACCAATTACTCACTCGAGTATATTTCTCTTCATCGGGATCATAGGAATACGTATCTTTGTAATCTACAGACGCATAGAGAGAAGAGAGTATATAGAACTTCATGTTCGCAGTTAAAATGGTATTTTTATCTATGAATTGGAAATTTGAGAAATCCAATTCCTTGTGCACATAATAGATGTTACCAAGGAGCTTCCCGAATTTCAGACTCAATCCCCCTATCATATATGGTTTTTGCTCCGAATAATTTATATATTCTAAGTAAAAGGTGATCGGATTGGCAGGATTCGAATAGCTAAACTCACCGAAGATGCCCTGTTTTGATATAGCAGTTGCCAGACTCGAGCGCTTTTCCGCCTTGTTCAACTCGTACGTCGAATCGAAATAGCTACCGACGAATTCATCGCTATCGTATCGGTACATCAAGCGAAACAATCCGCCATCACCAAACCTGAACAGAATACCTGTTGAAATGCCCCATCCGTAGTCCAGTATCTTACCCCATTCGAAGTATAAGTAGCTGCTATTCCTTGCCAATTCCATGGCGATGTCTGCACCAACGGCAGTTATCGACGCCGATGTGGAGGTATCTGTAATGTACGTCCCACCTACGAGCAGGTTAGAAAAGGGTTGTATGTAAGCTCTGATGCCCAGAAGGGATGTGGAAGTTGCAGGATTCGGGTGGAATAGAGTGGTAAAACCCGCAATGCCCCTCCAGCGTATGTCCCCAAAGAATCCCTTTTCCCCAAGTGTACTGTATCTATCGGTGAGTAAACCGTAATCGATGAAGATGTTATCGAGGCTACCGTAATCCAGCTCACCGTTAAATCCCCAAAAGAGATCTCCCCTATACTTCACGTAATCGAAGATATCATCGAAACTCTTATTCAGTATGCAGAAGTTCATCCCCATCGTCGCATTGTAAGTTACTCCCAGGTTGAGATTCAGGCGTGCATGGAAGTTCCCGAGGTCGATGGTTGGCTTGAGTTGAATCTGAAGATATGTGGTTGTACCTTCGAAAGTCGGACCTACCCTTACATCTACCCCGGCAAGGGTATACGTTGAAAGTAGGAGGATGATGAATAATGTTATACATATACCACGAAAAGCCAATTTATTCACGTATTTTACTCCTCATCCTTTCATTTATCAAGCTTATCACTTCACTTTCGAGATCCGATGGTATGCCAGTTTCTCCAATAACGGCACTCGCATTCTTGCCATGAAAATCAGATCCACAGGTGAATCGTAGATTTAGCCTTCTGCAGATCGACAGATAATATCTTCTCGCTCTTTCATCGTGTTTGGTGTGAAAGACCTCAACACCATCGAGACCATATGATACAAAAGCTCGTATATCTTCTAATTGTAATCCCTGTATACTTCCGTTGTTGTATATTCCCGGATGCGCTACGACACTCATACCACCATTCTTCTCTATTATCTCTATTGCCTGGCGTGGTGATACGCTATCCGGTGGTACATATGCCCTACCGCCATTACCTATCAACTCGGGTGTAAATGCTTCTTTTACCTCAGAAATGTAACCCTTTTCCATGAGTGCACGTGCGATATGTGGCCTGCCTACGTAATCACACCCTCCCGCTTTTTTCACATCTTCAAATGTTATATCGTATCCCATACGATTTAGATTGGTTATGGTTTGTTTTACCCTCTTTATCCTTGAGGAGAATACACGATCCAGAAACGACAAAAATTCTTTATCATCGATATCGATGAAATAACCCAGGATATGGACCTCATCTCCCTTGTACATAGTCGTGATCTCCACTCCTGGAATGAAGATAAGCAGGTACTCTCTTGCTAAGGCTTCGGCCTCTCTTACACCTCGAATGTTATCGTGATCCGTAAGGGAAAAATATTTGATGCCTCTTTTTGCAACCAGGTCAACTAACTCCTTCACATCACATGTTCCATCGGAGTATCGAGAATGCATATGTAAGTCTACTAAGCCCATTGTTATTCCATCCTACTCATGATCTCTTCCATCTCTTTATCGTCTATCTCGAAGTTGGAATAGACTTCCTGGACATCATCGTTATCCTCTATTACATTGAGCAACTGTAAGAAGCGTTCGGCATCCTTACCAGAGAGTTTTACCGTGTTCTTGGGCATGTAGGTGAGCTCGGAGGAAGAGATAGGATACCCCATCTCACTTATCGCCTGAACGATCTTCGAAAGATCCGAAGGTTGACAATATACATCGTATGTCTCTTCATCCTCTTTAACATCTTCTGCACCCGCATCTATAACGTTTAACATGAACTCTTCTCCGTCTTTAACCTCACTCTTCGATACGACTACATGGCCCTTCTTCTCAAATATCCAGGAAACACTTCCACTCTCAGCAAGGCTTCCATTGTATTTCGTCATCAGGTGCCTGATGGCAGCGGTTGTGCGATTTTTGTTATCCGTAACGGCGCGAATGAACATGGCAACTCCTCCTGGACCATATCCTTCATACACGGTTTCGATGTATTCTGCTCCTTCTAATTCACCTGTGCCACGCTTTATGGCCCTCTCGATCGTATCCTTGGGCATGTTTGCCTCCTTCGCCTTGTCCAACACCGCTCTCAATCTCGGATTCGATTCTGCATCTCCTCCTCCCTCTCTCGCCGCTATGACTATTTCTCTTATGATCCTCGTGAATATCTTAGAACGCTTAGCATCTTGCGCACTTTTCCTATATTTTATATTCGCCCATTTGGAATGTCCTGACACACTTTTACCTCCTTTTGTTTTTATTCCGCCTTTATCACTACAATAGTAGTATCATCATGAATCGGGTTTTCCCCTACGAACGAATTTATGTCGTTCACCATACTATTCAATATGCCTTCCGCATCTTCGTGAATAGCTTTCATAACACTCGCCCTCAATCTTTCAAAACCATACTCTTCTTCACCATTTCTGGCTTCCGTAACTCCATCTGTAAAGAAGATGAACACATCATCCCTATCATACGTTATCGAAAAAGATTTCAAGTCTATATCTTCCATTATACCAAATGGAGGACAAATAGAGTTATACTCTTTGAGTTTTTTCTCTCTCGAAACGTAGTGAAATATAGGTTCATGACCGGCATTTACGTAAGAAAATATCTTGTTATTTGTATCAAACGTGGATATGATCATCGTAACGAATCTATCTTGCACGAAATCCTGAGCAAGGGATTTGTTGATCAATTTCGATGAGATAGTGAGATCACGTTCAAAATGCATGGTGTCTTCCATAGGTTCTTTACGCATATAATTTCTAATGG
>WFSK01000197.1 GCA_015486095.1 Thermotogae bacterium | reverse complement strand
ATTCATTCCGAAGGTGGGAGAAGAAAGACCTGCTCCTGCAAGTACAACACTCCCGAAGGCCGAAGGGAAACAGGAACTAAGAGCAGGACCTCAAATCGTTGACGGATACGTCTTGTTCAGATTTAAATATCCTGCAGCGAGTAAGGTTAATCTGGCAGGAACGTTTAACAATTGGGATCCAAAGGCCCTGTCTATGGAACTCTCGAGCGATGGATATTGGGAAGCAAAACTGAAACTGGCTCCGGGGAGCTACGAATACAAGTACGTTGTAGATGGAAAAACGTGGATAGAAGACCCGAATTCCCCCGAATATGTACCCGATCCCTATGGTGGCAGGAATTCTGTCGTAACCATAAAACGTGAAAATGGAGTATTGAAGATCGTAAAACCTGTTCAAAAAGGTTCTAATATACTGAGCGGAAGCCTGAAAGTGTGCTTTGCGGGTAAGTTAAATGAATTGTGGTTCTCCCCATATAGTTATAGCTCTATAACTTTATCTTTGGCACCAAAGATAGCCAACATAAAGTTGAACGCGAACTTTGGTGTCGATACCGTTGGATGGGCTTTGAATTTCAAAGGTGCCGATCTGAGGATCGAAAAAGATCCCTTCACTTTGGACATCTACAACGATTGGCAGACCTCGAATATAGGATTTATGAATATGGAGAGTATAGAAGCGTCTACGATAGGGGTTTACAGCAACGCCTATGGTATCTTTCTCCAGGGTGGTAATATAAATGACAAACTCTATTATGGGTTCGGGCTGGACACATGGTTATCTAATTTCAATGTGAAAGTGGGTTACTTCGATCCCAATTTTGCAGCAGGCTCCTTTGGCTATACTGGCAATACCATTTCATTTCAAGTCGGTACTAATATGGATATTGGAACCCCGAAGATCGAGGTAGACTTGGCTAACAATGCCTTCAAGGATGTATCCGTTGGATTCTACAGCGAGAATCTAAAGGCCTTTCTCTCTTATTCTGCATCACAAACTGTGAGGGCACAGGCCAGCTATCTTTATTCCTTCTGGAGGTTCAGTGGAAAGATATCGGCTGGGTACGATGATGGGAAGTTCTTAGGATATATCGATTCGGCCTATAGCGTAGACAAAAACTCCAGTATCTACGGGGTGTTGAAGTATTTCGATAATGCACTTGATAAATACGTTTCCTACAATATCGATACGGGAAATATCGATCTATCCTTGTTCTACGGGAACGATGTGTTTCCAATAAACGGTCTTGATGATGGTTTCAGCATATCACATTCTCAACATGACTATATAGGACTTTACACGAATATGAATTTTTGAGGTTTTTCTACACTTCATTCTGGAGGTGAAGGTATGAAAAAGGCATCTTTGGTTTTCATCTTGGTTTTGCTTCTCAGTGTTTCTTCGATCTTCGCGGGTGAGGTGGTGACATCCAGCAGGGGAAATCCATCTCTACCACCTCTGAAGGTGATCATCGTTTGGCATCACCATCAGCCTCTGTACAAGAAACCGGGTACACTGGATTATCAGCTACCTTGGGTTAGGATGCATGGGATAAACGATTATCCCTACATGGCAGAACTCGTAAAGGATTATCTGACAAGGGGTAAGGTAACATTCAACATAACCCCCGTTCTACTGGAGCAGCTCAAGGATTATACCGACAGAGGAGCTATGGATAAGTACATGAGGATCTCGTTGAAGGATAAGTTGACCCCGGAAGACAAGAAGTTCGTTCGGGAACACTTCTTCGATATAAATCCTCAGTTCGTCAACGCCCATCCACTGTACAGAAGCATAAGAGAAAAGATAGATAACGGTCAAACCCTGACCGATCAAGATTATCTCGACTTGAGGATGTGCTGGAATCTCTACTGGTTCAACATCGATTACATAAATGCGGATCCCGTTTTGAAGGCTATGATGGAAAAGACGCATTACACTATGAACGACATAAGAACCGTGATAGACAAGCAGATAGCGCTGATGAGGAAGGTTATCCCACTCTACAAAGAATTGCAGGATTCGGGTAAGATAGAGATCATAACTACTCCCTACTACCATCCCATCCTTCCCCTTCTCGTGCAAAAGGGCTGGGCAGAAGATGCGAAGGCGCAGGTAGAAAGGGGTATTGCGTATACTACCAAATGCTTTGGTGTTAAACCCCAAGGTGTATGGCCCTCGGAAGAAGCGATATCTCAAGATGTCATTCCCATACTCAGTGATTGCAAGGTTAAGTGGATAGTCCTGGATAAATCCATATTGCAAGGTGCTGGTGTAGACACATCGGATTATAGGAATCTCATGAGGCCATATATGATAAAAAATGGAGAGAAGTCCGTCATCGCATTCTTCAGGGATACAGACCTTTCGAACAGATTGAGCTTCAATTATTCGAGTTGGAATGCCAGATCGGCTGTAAAGAATTTTCTCGATCGCGTTAATGAATTGCAGGAATTGAACGAATCGGGTGACTTAGTCCTCACGATAGCACTCGATGGAGAAAATGCCTGGGAGCATTATCCCAACAACGGGAACGACTTCAGAAAACTCCTCTACCGCTCTCTGAGTGCAGACGATAGGGTTATCCTAACCACGCCGAGTGAGTATCTGAAGGAATACGGTGTCCACAGGGTGCTCACCCATATCCCAACGGGTTCCTGGGCAGGTGACTTGTCCAATTGGATAGGAGAGAAGGAAGAAAACGATGCCTGGGATAGATTGGCTGCGGCTCGTAAGGAACTCTTCTCGAAGATAGATTCCCTCCCGGAGGATGTGAAGGAAAGGGCGTTAAAGGCGTTGTATGCGGCGGAAGGTAGCGATTGGTTCTGGTGGTATGGAAGCGATCAGTCTGCAGGTGGATTGGATGAGTACTTCGATATGCAGTTCAAGCGGTGCTTGCAGGTGATATATGAATGTCTCGGATACACACCCAAAACGATGCCGGCATATCTATTCATACCGAATAAGCAGCCCGCCATACCCATTAGAGCAATAGGTAAGATATCTCCTCAAATTGATGGAGAGATAGGTGCGAAAGAGTGGGCGAATGCCGGCTATTTCAGCGATTCTGATCCCAATCTACTGGAGGATCTCATAAAGGCAATATACGTGGGAAGAGACAATTCCAACATCTACATCAGGACGGATCTAAACGTTTCCCCATCTTCTTTGATAGGGAAGGATTATCGGCTCATCGTCTACACAGATCAGCCTGGCATCGTCAACGCCAACACCCTTACCGAGTACAGCGAACGTGGAGAAAACGCGACTAAATTGGGATTCCCACTCGTGAATGAATATATACTCTCCTTCCTGAGAGTGAGGAAACCTAAATCCATGTACTTGATAAAGAAGGTTGCAAACGGTGATGAGACCTGGGGCATCTCGGATATTCTGTACAATGCCTGTGCCATTGGAAATACGATCGAATTCGCAATACCATTTACCTCTATCGGTGTGAAGAGTGGACAGGAAGTGAATATAGCGGTAGTCGCTGTGAAGAAGGGTAAGGATGTTGACTTCGCACCGAATACTGGACCCGCACACGTTGCCATTCCTCAGCAGGTAACCGGAAAGACAATAGCGTTCTTCAAAGACCCCGTAGGTGATGAGAACGGTCCAGGTACCTACACGTATCCGAAGGATGGCTCCTTTGCTCCTTACAAGGGACTATGGGATATACATTGGGTAAAGGTTCTGGATTCGGGAACGAACTACGTGTTTCTCTTCAAATTCGGTGAGATGACGAATCCATGGAATGCACCCAAGGGCTTTTCGCACCAACTCATAAACATATACCTCGATACGAAGCCCGGTGGGAGGACGGATACGTATAAGGAGGGTGCCTATGTACAGTTCGATCCCAAACATCCGTGGGATTACTTCATAAAGGTCGCCGGTTGGCCTTCCTATGGGCAGGTCTTCGCAAATGCTAAGGGAGAAGAAAACAACAGAGCCATAAACATAGAGGCAGATCCAGGTGATAAGTTGATAGCGGTAACAGTGGACAAGAACGCCATAGGGAACGTTAGGAAATTCTACGCATACTTTTTGGTATTCAGTCAGGATGGTTATGGTAAAGACCACATAAGAGCGGTAACGGAGAAGGCAACACAATGGACACTCGGGGGATATCCTATAAAATCCAAAGGTTATGCCCCATTTGTATTGGACTTGATAGCACCAAAGGGGCATACTCAAAAAGAAGAGCTGAATTCCTACGATCCGAAATTGAAGAAATACGCAACGGTATATCCTGTCCTAATAGAAGAGAAGTAATACGATCAGTGCTTGAAACTTAGAATATAGAATAATTATAGGCAGAGTGTAGAAGCTCTGCCTATAATTTTTTGGCTTACTGCAAGAGATAACTCATTCTCTTCCCGTATGTTTTACATCGTGATGGAACATAGGCCAGGAGGAATCTGCAAGACCAAGACTACTGGAATCGAAAGCATAGATGTGATGATCATCTGATCCCGCATATACGGTCCCATCGGTACCTATTGCAGGACTGGATTCCATTCCACCTCCTGTTTTATATCTCCACCTGAGTGTACCATCAGAATTAATTGCATAGATATAGCCGTCATCTGATCCTACATATATGGTCTCATCAGCACCTATTGCTGGACTGGAATATATAGCACTTCCT
>WFSK01000196.1 GCA_015486095.1 Thermotogae bacterium | reverse complement strand
TTGAATGAGATAGATATCTCTCGAAGTCTTACCGATGTAGCACAGATAAGATATGAAAAGGCAATGGAAGAAGGAAGGGATAACGTATCGATTGTGTGCTATTACAATGTACACGATAACATTGGAATAAAGAAACCGATGAAGACCTATGAAGGGGAATATCTGATAAGTGGAAGATCCATCACAAATCACATCTTGAGAAAAGCCTTCTCTGAGGGTAAGGTGTGGATAAGAAATGGTATCTGGCACTTCGAACATCCGAATAAGATATTCCAGGAAAAAGTCTTGGAGGTTATCGGTAAGCTAAAGGAAAGAAACTGTATAAGGGTTTACAACGGAGGTGATTTTGACCCACCAGACGAAGATTTCAACGGTGTCATAGCCTCCAAAGACGTAGTCGGCATCTCAAATGTGGACGTATTATCCAACGTGAGTTATAGGATTCTATTACCTTTCGTCTTCAACACCTCCTTTTTCACCATGGAAGAAGGTGATATCACCTCCCATAATACCAACTGGGGAGAACCCTATGGGTTACTCGTAGATAACGGAAATATCTTATTACCACCTCTATATAACAGAGGGGCTTTTTTGATGTACAAGGATGATAGATGCGAAGTTGCCAGGGTATCGATAAAGGATATAGCTATATTATTCCCCAACGGAAAATGGTTAATGGACTTCGCAGTCAATACCTTAGATGATATCTCGATCTACACGAGATATTTTGGGGTAAAGGAGAAGAATAAGACCCTTCGCTTTACACCTGAAGTACCAGGAAGATACGAATTTTCTATCGTTGGTAGAGAGGTAAGGAGCTACAAGATAGGCGGTAATCTGGAGATACCTCAGAACGGTTTTATCGTTTCATTCGATGAAAGATACGAAGAAGAGATGAAATTGAAAGAACTCATCGAGAGGATAGAATCCGAGAATACTACAATCGTTTACAAATTGAAGGGTAAATTTGCAGAGGTTCACAGGGCAATTCAAGGTGGCCCTGTACTATTGAAGAATGGAAAAAATATATTGACATCCGATATCCTTGAAAAAGAAGAATTCTTCCCAGAAATACGTGAAGATGGTATAATGAAGGAAATAGGAGTTGTTCCAACCGTATTTCCTGCAGATGTAGATGAAAGCAAAGCAGCCCGTGTTGCGATGGGATACAGCGATAAAGGTAATATAACGGTTATAATAGTAGAAGGCTGTAACAAGATCACTTACGATCCTCGCTTCGATAGCGCTGGTATGACATTAAAAATGGTTGCAGATATTTTGAGAGAGAGGGAGGTGATAGATGCCATAAACTTGGATGGTGGGGGTTCGACTTCTGCCTTCTACTCGCTTGGCTCCTGTGTAAAGCCAGCAGATAGAAGAAACAGAAAAGGGATCTTTTATGAACGCCCTGTACCTGCGATAGGCTATGTGATGCAGGAAAAATCTAACGGAGGTGTATGAAGATGAAAAAGTTTTTCTTGATATCCACTGTGATACTCCTTTTGATCATGAGTGTAGTTTCAATAGGAAAAACTGTTACCATCAGATATTGGATGTGGGACCCATCTATAAGAGCAAAAGAAGAAACGCTCATAAAGGCATTTGAAAAGACACATCCAAACATAAAAGTTGAACTCACCACGATGGAACCAAAGAATTACTGGCCCAAATTGTCTGCCATGTCCGCTGCCAAGAGTCTACCAGATGTCTTCAATATGAGTTCTGGGTATGTTGAAGGGTGGGCCTCTGCAGGTTTGTTGTACAAATTGAATGATTTCGTTTCACAGCTGGATTTGAGTAAGTATTTCCCCAAACTATTCTCCGTAACCACTTACAACGGTAATATATACGCCTTTCCATTCGCATGGGTAACCACGGTGTTGTACTACAACAAGGACATGTTTGACGAGGCAGGGCTTGCATATCCTACAGATGATTGGACATGGTTCGACTTTTTGAACGCCGCAATAAGATTGACGAAGGATAAAAACGGTGATGGTAAGATAGATCAATGGGGATATTGGTTCTACGGTAGGTATGCCCATATAGAACCCTGGATATACCAAGATGGTGGTAGATTGCTCAATGAGAATAAGACGAGGTTTGCACCAGATGCGAATGCCATGGAAACGTTGAAGTTTTTAACCGATCTCGTATTGAAGTACAAAGTAGCACCATCGAAGAAATCCATGACCGGCGTCAGACAACAGGATGTATTCCCACTCGGAATGGCTGCCATGTGGACTGATGGCTCCTGGAATATAGAGAACAACAGGAGGATAATAAAAGGCAAATTCAGATGGGGTATAGCCAAGGTACCGAGAGGTCCACATTGGACACACGACATCACTTACGCATGGCCCGATAGCATCTCCATATCTGCCTTCACAAAGCATCCAAAGGAAGCGTGGGAATTGGTCAAATTCCTAACAGGACCAGCTGTACCGGTAAATCTGTTCATGGCAGGCAAGGTACCGAGTTACAAACCCACAGCGTATTCTGAGGAATGGTTACAGAAGGACAAGCAGCCTGGTAACATGGATCTGATATTGAAACTCGGAAACAATCCTGTACGAACATCCTTTACCAAGGGTTGGAGTGAATGGCGAGGCTACGGAGGTGCAGAAGGAATGGGATTGAATGGTGCGATAGATAAGGTCATCAATGGAGAAGAGAGCCTCGATAAGGCCATGGAGGAATCCACAATATACGTCAACAAGGTGTTAGAAAGGTATTACAAATAACGATTCTGTAAGAGCCCCTTATTCAAAAGGGGCTCTTTGATCTACGATCATATCATGAGGACAAGAAGATACGTTCCTTATCTTTTTTTATTACCCGCAATAATCGGACTATTCGGTTTCAGGTTGATACCCATAGTTTGGGCTTTTCTTATGAGCTTTACACGATGGAGTGTATATGCTCCTCCTCAATGGCTTGGTCTTGCGAACTACAAGGAATTGTTTAGTTCTGAACTCTTCTGGGGAATATTGAAGAACACATTTGTTTACACCGCAATATATGTTCCCGGGGTCATGATCATTGGACTAATACTTGCGGTTTTGGTAAACAATAGACTCAGAGGTATCGCATTCTTCAGAGGATTACTCTTCGCACCGGTAGTTACATCGGCAGTTGCCATTGGAATGGTATGGGGATGGATACTCAGCCCGAGATTTGGGATATTGAACCATGTCCTGGAACATTGGTTCTCTGTATCGAATCCCCCTGCATGGCTGGGAGATAGAAACATCGCATTGATCGCCATAGCCTTCGTTGCAGTCTGGCAAAGGGTGGGTTATCAAATGGTCCTGTTCCTGGCAGGATTGCAGGACATCCCAACGGTCTTCTATGAGGCAGCGAAGATAGATGGTGCGAATCGCTGGCAAAGATTCTGGAAGATCACACTACCCTTGCTATCCCCAACTACATTCTTCGTTCTGATCATATCCATAATAGATTCTTTTAGAAACTTCACCATAATCTACACTATGACGAGGGGAGGACCGGGTTCCTCATCCACGACTCTTGCATATGCGATATATCAGAATGCCTTTATCTTCAGCAGGATGGGATATGCCTCTTCCCTGGCGTATATTCTCTTGATCATAGTAGGTACCATTACCCTTATCAACTTCTATTTCAAAAAGAAATGGGTCAAGTACAAGTATTGAGGTGGTTATCATGGGTGTGGTAAAGAAGGTAACTCTTTATACTTCGCTATCGATAATGGGATTTTTCAGTGTTTTTCCCCTCTTATGGATGGTAGCCACATCTTTTAATTCCTCGGGTGCGATATTCAAGGTACCTCCGACCATAATACCTGATATGTTATTCAAACGCGGTATGTGGTCGAATTACGTGAGCATCTTCAAGGATTACAATTTTGGGCGATTTACACTGAACAGCACGATCGTTGCCTTCAGCGCTGCGGTAGGACAGCTGATAACCTGCTCAATGGCAGCATTTGCGTTCGCAAAGATGCAATTCAAGGGTAAAGAGATCTTATTCGGTCTGCTCTTAGCGACCATGATGATCCCCATAGAGGTAACCATAATCCCAGAATTCCTCATAATGTTCAAACTTCACTGGCTGAACACATATCTTCCTCTCATAGTACCATCGTTTTTGGTAGGTTCTTTTGGAACTTTTCTGCTGAGAGAATTCTTCGAGAACGTGCCGGACGATCTGATCGATGCAGCCGTAATAGATGGGGCGAACTCATTTGCGATATACAGAAGGATCTTCTTACCGTTGGCAAAGACTCCTCTTACCGCTTTGTTCCTCATAGCCTTTATGAACAACTGGAATGCACTACTCAGACCCGTTCTATACATAGATAAAGAATCCCTTTTCACCTTAACTATAGGTCTGACGAACTTTCAATCTCAATACGAAAGCCAGTGGAATCTGCTATTGGCTGGTTCGGTCGTCTCCATACTTCCCTTGATAGTTCTGTACATATTCTTACAGAAATATTTCGTAGAGGGAATAGCAGGCACGGGAATAAAGGGATAAAGTTAGGAAAACGTAAGGCTCACCCCTGAGCCGAATTCCACGTATCTATCTCCAAACTTCTCTTTCAACGCCTCCCTTCCGTTGTCACCTGTGCAGTGACTTGGTCCCACTCTTTCTACCCCCGTTGCGTAGATCGCATCTACTCTCTTCTTCAATGCGCCACCATGTGTCCCATACAGATGAAAGCCACCTATCGCCATATGAACCTTTTTACCAGATAACTCCGTTACCCTGGATATTATGGATTCTATTCTCGGATGGGCACATCCCGTTACTAAAATTGGCCCTTCATCGGATATGAAGTACAGGGAATGCTCTGGTATCTCTACTCCCATAGTACCTGTAGAATACATGCCATCCATGATCTCCATAGATTCCCTGCACTGTACCACCTGTATGCCATTTCGTTCAAGATCACTCCTCAATTCCTCATCCTCGTGTAACAACGGTACCGGAACATATGCCTTCAGATGATCATTTACCTTCAAGAGGTCTTTGACTCCTCCCGTGTGATCGTAATGATAGTGGGATATGAAGAGTATGTCTATCGAAGATAGGTCAACGTGTAAAACTTTGGCGTTGTTCAGCAATATACTGCCATCACTTCCCGTATCGAATAGGAGCCTTTTCCCATCCTTCTCCAAAAGCGCAGAAAAACCCCAGTCTTTTCTGAGGTCTTTAACATAAGGGTAGTTATCTACTATCCCTAAGATCTTGACCATGAAAGCTCACCTCCTGAAAATCCCTTTTTCACCTCAATATCCCCTTGACCACAACATCCACTGCCTCATCTTCCGTAAGTCCCCTACTCATTAGAGTTTCCAGCTCTTTCTTATCTATCCTTCCTATTGCAGCTTCATGCGTTACCTTCGCGAGCGGATCCTTAACGCTGATCTTCGGTATCGAAACTGCTACGGCTTCATTCCCTTGAATTATCTCCTGACAATCCACATGCCCTCTCGTGTAAGGGGCGTTGCCAGCCACCTCACCCAAGACTTCACCAGACGACCTATCGGAAAGGACGACCCTGGTCTTAGCCGTTCCTGCCGCATATTCCCCGTTCAAGAAAAGTGCTTCTCTCATTTCCACCCTATCATCTTTTCTTGCATAGACCTTTGTAAGCAGTTCGCAAACACTCCTTTCACCCTGCCCTATCTCATAGTCGATCTTCAGAGTACCAACCCTTCCTCTCACGAGCTTGAATTCCTCGAAAAGCCTTCCGCTCTTTCCAATTTCCCCTGAGAGCTTGGGATAAACCCACGTTCCCCCACTCTGGGAATGAAAGTGCTCTTCGACATACGACATATGAGCATTTTCACCTATATGTACCTTCGAATCCATTATGTGTTCTATATGAACGGCGTTTGGAAACATGCAGTGAGATAGAAAATTAACCTCGGCATCGTTACCGATAAAGAATTCCGATCTTATCACCTGTATTCCTTCCTTTGGTAACATACCAAAACAGAGGTGAACGGGAAATTCGATCTTCGTCCCCTCATCCACGAATATCTTCACACTCACTCCATTCTTTATCTTCCTGTGTCTTATGTGCAGTCCTTTTATCTCGTTCTTTCCCAAAACCTTATCCCCATTTATCACAAGACTACCGAAATGCCTATCGATGAGGGAATTCGCATCTCCTCCCACCCTCTTGTAGACATCAACGATCGCCTGAAATTCTCTTGAATAATCGATGTTCACTTCAGTATTTCCTCCTTTATTTCTCAAATTGCCTTTGTCGCCAAAACTTCTTCACCGCAATTTCGGTTTTTACAATCATTTTCTTCGGCCATATATTACCTCACCATATTCCTTAGCCTCGTTTATGAGCAAAAAGTTTTTCTTTTCCCATTCTACATCTGAATAATAGATAAGGTCGAAGGGTCTTTTGAATCTCTTAACGAGTTCTCTTCCAATACCAGTCGTAAGTTTTACTCTTTCAAATATACCTTTATTTCTGAAATCAGGAGAAACAATGATTATATCAATATCACTTTCTTGACCAAATCCTCCTCTTATGAAAGAACCAAATACCACTATTTTATCCATAACAATACCTCTTTCTTGCAAAAGTTTTTCTAACGATTTCTTTATATCTTCGAGTCTTAAACCATTTGCTTCAGCCATTCTAATAACCCCTTTGCTTTTTCTAAAACATCTTTAGTACTTTTCTCGTTGTAATCCTTCAACAGTCTTTCTAACTCGTCTGGATATCTGGTAGGAGCATAGCCTCTGCCGTTTCCAAATCATATTCTGCCTGTTTAAACCATTTATCAAAAGGCTTTACTCTATTTCCTGGCACCGTTAACCTCCATACCGTAAAATAGCCCTGGTTGCATTTGCTTTGACAAGTCC
>WFSK01000195.1 GCA_015486095.1 Thermotogae bacterium | reverse complement strand
ATGAACATGTACTCATCTTCGGTGCCGGTCCCATAGGAACGTTGATGTACAAAAGCCTGCATGATGTGAGAGGCGTTAGTAACGTGGATGTGATAGAAATAAGTGAAGAAAGGATCGCAGCCGCCAGATCAGCGGGTGTTGAAAGCATCTCGGATGTTGTCAGAGATAACACTTATTATGATGTCGTCTTCGAGGCGAGCGGGAATCCAAAGGCATTTGAAGAGGGGATTTCGCTCCTGAAATCCGGTGGAAGGCTCATTCAGTTTGGAGTTGCCGATGAAGATACACTCGCAAATCTCCCTCTCTATGAAGTTTATCGTAAAGAATTAAGCATATTGGGAAGTTTCGTTAATCCATTCACTATGTCTCGAGCAGTAAAGATGCTGGAAGATCATGAAGGCCATTTTAAAGGTATAGTCAGTAAGAGTGTTACTTTAGAAGAAGCTGCAGAGATATTAGAGGGGAAGATCGACACGAAGAGATTTCTAAAGGCCATGATCAAATTTTGAAGAGGAGGAAAAGATATGAAAAACGAGGGCTGGTATTTTGAGGACCTACGAACCTTTAAGAGAGTCGATAACCCCATTCCAGAACCGTTGCCAGAAGAGGTAGTTATTGAAGTGGGATATGTTGGTATTTGTGGTTCGGACCTGCATGCGTACACTGGTGAACATCCATTGGTTTCTCCAGGCAAGATACTCGGTCATGAATTCACGGGAAGGATTGCCAAAGTTGGAGATGAAGTAAAAGATCTGAAGATAGGAGAGAACGTCGTTGTGGAACCTTCTATCACCTGTGGGACCTGTTACAATTGCACACATGGGAGATATAATATATGCAGAGAATTGAAGGTTATAGGATGCGTAGGGCATGATGGAGCCTTTCAACATTTCGTTTCCGTTCCTTCGAAGAAAGTTTATCCCATTGGAGATCTTTCTATAAAACTGGCTACGTTGACAGAGCCTTTCGCAGTCGGTATTCATGGAGTAAGAAGGTCTTCTTTTAAGCCTGGTAACGAGGTTCTGGTGATCGGAGCAGGTCCTATCGGACTGTTCACAGCAATATTCTTGCACTTCTCAGGGGCAAAAAAACTCGTGATCATGGATCTCATCGATGAAAGACTCGAATTCGCCAGGGATTTAATACCAGAAGTGATTACGATAAGGCCCAAAGAATTCAACAAAGATATGTTTATCTTTGAAGGGCCAGATCTCATCTTCGACTGCGTCGGCACCGATGCGACGATGAATACGGCAATAGAAAATGCAAGAAAAGGGACAGAGATTCTGCTCATAGGTGTTCCACCAAAAATTTCAAATGTCAAAATGATCTACGTACAGGATAGGGAGTTGAGAATAACTGGCTCTCTCATGTACGTTAAAGAAGATTATCTAATAGCAATGGATTTGCTTAAGAAAAATATAGTTGATTTCGATAAGATCATAACAGGTATTTATGATTTCGATGAATTGCCAGAAGCATTCGAATATACGTTAACTAACAAGGCGAAATGTCTTAAAACATTGATAAAGATAGGAAACTTCGTTGACTAAAGGAGTGTAAAGTGGTAGTATCTTCAAAGCTATTTCAGAAATTGTATTTAATAGCCCATAAGTATTACATCGAGGAGAAAAAACAGCAGGAGATCGCAGATGAACTTCATATAAATAGGGTTCTCGTTAGCCGTTACCTCAAGCAGGCACGCGAGATGGGAATAGTTGAGATCAAGATCAAAGGAGAATTCACGGAGGTTGAATCACTTAAGAAAAAACTCATCGAAACCTTTTCACTCGAGGATGCAGGGATCATCTCCATGTCATTTCGTGGTGACAGTCGCTTCTCTGGTGTCAATTGGGTACTTATGGCAGAAAAAGTGGATCAATTTCTTCAAAATAACGCAACGATCGGAATTGGTTGGGGGAGTACGTTAGAGGCGATTTCGAGAAATCTTAAGCCTAGTAAACAATTGGAAGGAACAACCTTTGTGCCTCTCACTGGAGGCACAAATCGTCTTCCCTCCTATTTTCATACAAACGATTTCGTTAGGCGTTTCGCTGAAGCCTATAAGGCACATGCTAAGTATCTCTTTGCACCATTTGTACTCGAAAACTTATTGAAAAAGGAATCTGCCACTATCTCTGGAGACCTTGCAGAAATAATGGATTTATGGAAAAATTTGGATATCGTAATTACAGGGATAGGATGTTATGTGAGGAAATCTCCTCTCTTTCAAAACAACATCTTCGATGAGAAATATTTGAAGAAGATCCTTGAAAAAGATGTTGTAGGAGACGTAATGACCCACTTTTACGATGAGAACGGTAATTTTGTCGATCTGGATATATACGATAGGTTGATGAATATTTCTATAGACGATCATCTCAAAACGAGGATCAGAATCGGTGTAGCAGTAGGGTTTAAAAAAGTGCAAGCAATAATCGGGGCTTTGAGGGGAAAGATCATAAATGTCCTGATAACGGATGTAGATACTGCCGAATTAGTTCTCAAATATCAAAATGACTATCAATTGGAGGAAAGAAAGTGATACTCATATCAGAGTGAATTCTGTTGAAAATTCGGTAGGAAGATTCGGGAAGGAGAATAACAAAGTGGGTAGTATTTGGACAATGGGTGAGATACTCGTGGAAATAATGCGTCCGAAGATGGGAATGCCTTTCCATATAACGGATGAGTTCATAGGACCATTTCCGAGTGGGGCACCAGCGATTTTCATAGATACCGTTGCTAAGCTCGGTCACAGTGCCGGTATAATAGGAGGAGTAGGAAATGATGGCTTTGGTAAGAATGTACTCGATCGTTTAAAGAGAGACGGTGTTAACTGTGAAAACGTTCTCATAGTCGATGATAAGGCTACTGCAGTTGCATTCGTTGCCTATTTCGAAGATGGGTCGAGGAAGTACATCTTCCATGTCGATGGTACCCCCGCGATCATGTCTCCTCCATTAGAAGAATTACGGATTCAGAAGGCAGATTTTTTCCACATTATGGGATGTTCTCTTATGATCAACGAAGGATTCAGAAAGAAGATCATCGAAACTGCAAACATCTTTTATCAGAATGGGGCACGTATTACTTTCGATCCAAATATCAGAAGAGAACTTCTGAGGAATCGGGATATTCACAAAGTGTTTACACCGATCATGGAGAGATGTTCGATCTTCTTTCCCGGTATCGACGAACTTCGATTCATAAGTGGTGAAAATGACCTCCAGGTGTGTGTGGATAAACTTTTCAAAGAGTATGATCTCCTGGAATTGATCGTACTGAAGAAAGGAAAGAATGGTTCAACGGTCTATTCCAGAAGTGAGAAAATAGAATTACCTCCTTTTGAAGTAGTAGAAGTGGATCCCACTGGTGCAGGAGATTGCTTTGATGCTGGCTTTTTGTGCGCACTTCTGGAAGGAAAAGACCTATTTACGGCAGGAAAGATCGCAGCAATAACAGGTGCCCTAAATGCTGCGAGTTTTGGCCCAATGGAAGGAAAGATCAATCCCCAAACGATTAAAAAGATACTCGAACACAAGGAATAATAGGAATCCTCCACCAAAGGATCCCTATGCCATTACACTCCCAATCTTTCCCTTTACGGGAGCAATACCTTTTATCATTTTTCCTTTATTTCTTTCAACACAGTTCTGAAC
>WFSK01000194.1 GCA_015486095.1 Thermotogae bacterium | reverse complement strand
GTAGGTGCTGCTGTGGTTGTGGGTGCAGCAGTAGGTGCCACGGTAGGGGTCGCAGTAGTAGGAGTTGCTCCACCTTCTGCAAAGATGGTAACGGAGAAAAATGTCAGAGCTGTGAATACTAAGAGTAACAAAGCCATCTTTCTCATCCATTCATCCCTCCTTTCTTTGTAATTTTGATTTTTCCCTTCCTCATTCGGAAGGTAACAACTACTCTATCGATTTCAACAGGGTATCTG
This sequence comes from Thermotogae bacterium, assembly GCA_015486095.1. GTDB lineage: Bacteria > Thermotogota > Thermotogae > B3-G13 > B3-G13 > B3-G13. The sequence goes on along the minus strand of WFSK01000194.1, from coordinate 10,396 downwards.
TTTTTTTGTAGGCTATCTTTACGAGTTCATCTTCATCCCAATCCCAATAATCTGGATTGAATAATTCAACAGATATTACACCATCATAACCTATAGATTCGAGCTCAAATAACAGGGCTTTCAGAGGTAAGATCCCATCACCGGGCATGATCCTATCACTATCTTTCGGTTCTCTATCCCCAACTTCTGGTATGTCGTTGATGTGTACGATGTACAATTTATCTTTATCCAAATGCTTTATATCATCTAAGTCGGATTTACCGACAAAAAGATGAAATGAGTCTACAGTTATACCGACGTTATCTAAATCAGTCGAATCGACTATCTCGATAGCCTCATTCAAATTTTTTACAGAACAATTGGAGAAGCCAAGAAACTCGAATGAGAGTCTTATTCCTTTTTCCAGTGCTGTTTCTCCGAATTCCTTGAGGACTCCTACGCTTTCTCTTTTGATCTCACTGAATGGTAAAGGACTATCCAAAAAACCTGGAACAACGATAACGACCTTTACTCCAAGATCTGATGCTATACTGCAAAGCGCTTTGCATTCTTCGAGCTTTTCTTTATGATCTTTAGAAAAGGTTGCTTGCTCAATGGAATTTATACTGTAGGGAACAATGTTGTAGTCAGCTGAAAAGTTCCTAATCCAGGGAAGATCTCGTTTTTTCATGAGATCGAAGAGTTTCGATTTCCAGATCTCGATAATATCGAAGCCGGCCTTTGATGCGGATTCGATATCGGAGGTGAGGGAGCTTTTCATACTCGTTGCTCCGTTGAATCCTATCAGCACCTTTTGGCCTCCTTATCAACGATCGAATGATTAAAATCTTATGAACGACTCGTTTTCTTCGGCTGCTTTGTAACATGCATCTACGATTTCAATGGCTCTTAATCCATCGGATACGGTTACAGACGTTTGTTTATCTTCCAATATCGATGTTATAAATGAACGATCTTCTTCGACATAGCCCCATTTCTCTTCAAATGGAATCTTGCTGTAATCATGGATCTCCGTTTCGGCTTCCAGATCATGGTTAAAAGATACTCTTTCCATCTCATCATTTGAGATCATCATATGTTTACCATATACTTCTACTCTTTCGAAGGGAAACATCCAGCCTGTATGAGCACTCGATATGAACGTACCTATGATCCCAGAGGATGATTTCATCACGAAAGTCCAATCATCGAAATCGTCGTAGATACTTTTCTTTGCAAATACATACATCTCTTTTATCCTTCCAAAGAGATATTCCACTACATAAAAGAGGTGAAGCGTACTCTCGAACAAAAATCCGCCCGTGATATCCTTGTTAGAAACCCATGGGGGATTCAATAGTTCTCCACGATTCATCTTAACCTGGAACGAGTATGGAACGATCTTCCTCGATTCAATGGCATGTTTTATGAACTTGTAAACATAGGCAAAGATCCTATTATGACCAACTTGAAATTTTACTTTTCTCTCAAAAACATATCGCTCCAGAGCTTTTGCATCAGAGAGAGCAGTGGTCATGGGTTTTTCACAAAATACATGGAAACCCTGTTCCACAGCCCGGGATGCGAGATCAAAATGTGTTCTGTTGGGGGTCGTAATATACACTGCCTCTACCCCTGCATCTTTCATCTCTCTCAGCGATGTGAAACGCCTGAGATTGAACTTTTCGATCGCACCTCTTGCTCGCTCCTCGTCAGGCTCTATAACGCCTATTAGTTCCACTCTCTTATCTTTCATAAGATTTTTCATATGGACCTTACCAATAAAGCCTGTTCCGACTATCCCAACTCGAACTTTTCTCATCCCGAAAAAACTCCTTTCAAAGCGCTATCCTTTTATAGCTTCATTCTACATTGAACGCCTGTTCTTTCATCTTACTCACCAGAGTTTTTGCATCGACGACTAACGAAGATACATCGGAATCGGGAGATTTAACTCCCAATGTGTTGAGTTCTCTATGCATCTCCTGGAGTATGAAATCCAATTTCTTCCCAATAACTCCTCCTATGCTGAGTAATTTTCGTGCTGTATTCATATGGTGTTTTAAGCGAACCAATTCCTCATTCACATCCGCTCTTATGGCTACCATTACGACCTCTTCTTCTAATCTTTTGGAATCGACTTCGATGCCTTTTGTTAAGTTTTCTACCATTTCTCTTATTCTTTTTCTATAAGTTTCTACTACAGATGAAGCACACCTATCTATCTCAGAAACCTTCGTTTCTAATTCCGTAAGTGAATTCATGAGATCAACTCTCAAGGCATTTCCTTCCTCTATTCTCGATTCATCCAAGTGATTCAAGGCCTCATTTAAGACAGGTTCGATCTTCTTCCATATTTCTGCAGTATCTACATCTATATCCATAGACTCTACGATACCTGGAAATACGGCAATGTTGGATATCGAAATATCATCCTTTTCTAAACCCAATTCTTCCTTTATTTCTTGCAAGATCCTGTAATATTCCTTTAGAACTCCTTTGTTTAAAACTAAACGACCTTCTTCATCTGTGAATGAAGAATAATGCAGGTATATACTAACGGTGCCACGATGGATGCGCTCTTTAACGACTGCGATTATCTTTGTTTCCATAGAACGCAAGATAGAAGGGGCAGAGATGTTTATAACGAGGTTTTTGTTATTCACACTCTTCACACCAACGTAGATCATCTCATCTTCGTTTACTCGTTTTGCCTCACCAAAACCTGTCATGCTTCTCAACAACACTATTTACCTCCTACTTCTTTTTCTTTCTGCCTTTTGCCCAAGTCTTCAACTGCTCTAACACCCTTTGATGGACTGAATCGGCAGTGAAATTCCCATCTTTATGCCGCTTTCCTGCCTTTTTCCCTGTCATCAGCTCTATCGCCTCGTCGACATCTTTCACAGCATATATGAAGAACTCTCCCTTCCTAACACTTTCGATAACCTCCTCTTTTAGCATGAGTTCGTCCACGTTCTTCGAAGGTATTATCACACCTTGCGTGCCAGTTAATCCCTTTAACTTGCACACCTCGTAGAAACCTTCTATTTTTTCATTCAATCCACCAACGGGTTGAACTTCACCGAATTGATTTATAGAACCGGTTACCGCTATATCCTGTCTTACAGGAACCTTCCCAAGACTGGATATCAGGGCGAGCAACTCTGCAAGGGATGCACTATCTCCTTCTACACCACCGTAGGTTTGTTCAAAGCACAGTGTCCCTTCAAAAGAGAGTGGTGTATCACTGCTGTATTTTTCCGAGAGATAGCCTGATAGTATGAGCACACCCTTGCTGTGTATGTTACCACTCATATTGACTTCTCTTTCTATATTGATAACGCCCTTCTCTCCCGTAAACGTCCTTGCCGTGATCTTCACTGGAAATCCAAAGGAATGTTCTCCCGTATAAAAGATGCTCAAACCATTTATTTGTCCTACCTTTTCCCCTTTCACTTCCACTAAGATCTTGCCCTTACTATACATCTCTCTTATCTTTTCCCGAACCAAGTTCGTTCTGTATTCTTTATTCCTCATCGCCTTTTTAACATCTTTTTCCAGGACCTTACTCCCACCTCGCTGTTTAGCCTCAAAGCCTGCCTCGATCACTACTTCCATAACCTTATTGAATTGTGTTGAGAGCTTCTTTTGGGAGTTCACGAGCCTCGAACCGTATTCCACTACACTTGCAACTGCTTCAGAAGTGAAAGGTGGAAGGGAATGCCTTTTACAAACGGAGGCAATGAATCTCGCGTATTTCAATATATTCGCCTTATTTTTAGGCATTTCAGAATCGAACATGGCTCTGACCTTAAAGAGTTTAGTAAAATCTTCATCGTATTCCTTCAACAGATCGTACAATGCATTTGAACCTATTAATATTACTTTGATGTTCAATGGAATCGGAGAAGGTCTTAGGGACTTTATAGTCGAAATGCCCAGGTGATCCTGTAGATTTTCCACGCGTATCTTTTCCCACGTAAGAGCACGCTTCAAGCCTTCCCATGCTCCTACATTTCTCAACAGATCCTCGGCTTGCAATATGAGGTAACCGCCATTCGCTCTATGGATAGAACCCGGTCTTATCATGGTGAAATCCGTAAATGCAAAGAACATCTGAGTTTCATATTCTATTCTGCCAAAGAGGTTATGATAAGTAGGATTTGTCTCCACAACCACTGGTGCACCCTCCATCCTCGAATTATCGACCAATAGGTTTACGAAATATCTCTTTTCGATAGCTGGCATCGGAAGGTTCTTTTCCTCTGTACTTTGAAAATAATTCAGATTGGAAAGGATATCTTGTTTCATCTTATCGAAATGCTCTAACAACTTCGGAATTTCTGAATACTTTTCCTTCAGTTCATCTATCATAGGTGTTAAGACGAAGGAAGCTACTTCTCTATTCAACTTCTCTAACCTCTTTTTCTCTTCTTTTTCGAATTTGCGCATCTCCTTTACACTAACACTCAACTCTTCTCTCAAGTTTTCCACGTGTTTTGCTATCTCTGCCTTAGCATTTTCATCAAGTGCTTCGTATTCCTCTCTCGACATTACCTTGCCATCGCGCAGGGGCAAGATGAGAAAACCTGTAGGGTTTTGTTGAACAGTCAGATTGCTCTTTTTAGCCTTACTGAGCAATTCATCCCAGATCTTGGTCTTCTTTTCGTTCGTTTCTTTCACTATTTCTTGACGCTGCTGCTCATATTCTTTACCTTCGAATGCCTTTGGTATGACTTCTTTCAACTCCTTCACGAAATTGGTCATGTCGTTCTTCAATTCTTTACCAGAACCTGCCGGGAGCTCTATAGCAATAGGACTTGTAGGATCATCGAAGTTGTATACGTATATCCAATCACTCGGGATTGGCTCCGTCTTTGCTATTTTCGTAGCGAGCGCTTTCACATATGTCCTCCTTCCTGTACCAGTAGGACCAGAAACGAATATGTTGTATCCATGTGCTTTAATACCCAGGCCGAAGTGCAAAGAATCTTTTGCCCTCTTCTGCCCCACTATGTTATCCGTTGGTCTCAATTCGTCTGTTGTCTCGAAGCCGAGGTGGTCTAAATCACACTTCTTATAAAGTGCCTCCGGAGATAATTCGAACTTCTGCACTAAGATCAGCTCTCTTTCACCAGTATACTTGGTCTTTCTACTTCAACGCCATTTACATCGAATTTCAGGGTAGGCCATTTGCCATCACCCACAGTTAGGATATCAAAGCCTTTTTCGGTTACGAGGATAGTATCCTCAGATTTTGTCCCGGCTATGGTAGGGTTCCAAGCAAATAATTCGTTTGGTTCGATCTTCAATGGGCTATTCGGGATAGCCTTTACTTCTCTTGCCCTATAACCAGCTATTCCCCCTTGATGATGCTTTTTCCACTCATCTGGATATCCAACCTCTTCGTACGCCTTGCAGATCTTATCGAAGACATCACCAAGTGTCTTCCCAACGACGGTATTCCCTATGGCAACAGCATCCACATAGCAATTTTTTCGATGCTGCTCAAGCAGCTTCTCATCTTTTCCAAAACTCAACATCCTCGTTGCAGATAGTACCAACCCTTCTCTTCTTCCACACACGGATACGATCACATATTCGTTGCATTCTTTCTCCTTTGGCAGAATGTGACGATATCGTTTCGCTCTTTCTTCTCCGCCCACGAGTACCAAAACCGGTTCTATGGTATGTGAAGTCAGCTGTGATGTAACGAGGATTTCTATTTGATGCTCGGACATACCTTTCTCTACCGATAACATCGCAGATTCAAGAGATATTGCTATATCCTTACCCAGACGTTTTGCCTTTTCCACTTCCCGAGGTGTTAATTGCCATCTCAAAGGAGCTATCTCATCATCCACATTTATAGAACCAAAAATTCCACTATCCGAAACGAATATCTTATCTTCGACGAGTGCTCTGACGATGCTTTCATATCCTTCGTTATCGTACCATCGATATTCCTTTGCTTCTACGATCTCCAACCCACTCATTTCTTCTTCTAACAATCGCTGACGCTCTACGTTATCCGCTATGAGATAACATTTATCTTTGGTAATGAGTACAGCACCCACGCCATCCTCGGTTGATAGGAGTATCCTGTTCGTTCCACCACCTGTCAGCCAGGAAAAATTGTACTGTTTGGTTAGCAATAAAGCATCGTAAGCGTGCGATTTTAGAAAATCCCTCAGCTTTTTCATTTTACTGTTGAATTCTTCACTATCATTCCCCATATAAATACCTCCTCGTAATTCATCAGGACTCACTTCCATTCCTAAAGCCAATTTCAAGGATACCAAACCTACCTGTAATTGCTCATCATCGGGTTCAGCTGTCGTGATCTTCTGGATCCACATACCTGGGATTGCCAACGGCTTGATGAAAGGAGAATCCAAATGTTTGGCAGTAAATCTTTGTAATTCATATGTCAGTCCCGCTATTAGTGGTATAAATGCAAGCCTCGTTACCAGTCTTTGCCAGAAATTCAACGTTCCAAATACACCCAACAAGCTGAAAAGGAATATCGAAACTATTAGAACGATCGCGAGGAAACTCGTGCCACATCTTGGATGAATAGTAGTATGTCTTCTCGCATTTTCTACGTTCAGCTCTTCGCCCGCTTCATATGTATGAATGGATTTATGTTCTGCACCATGGTATTCGAAGATCCTTTTCACGTCTTTGAAGATCGATATGATCCAGATGTAGATAAGAAATATAGCAGCCCTTACAATACCTTCTACCAGTGAAAACACGACCTCGCTTCGCCTAAAAGATTTGAAAAGATCTGCAATGAATAGAGGTAGAAGTGAAAATAAACCTATGGCAAGCAACAACGCTAAGAATATGGCGAAAAAGATATCTTTGCTCGTTAAAGGCTTCTCGTCCGAAGCAGAAACTACACGGGCAGAGTAGTCAAGAGCCTTTATCCCTATTACCATGGCATCCCAAAGGACACCGATACCTCGAATAAATGGAAGAGACAGGATCTTGTATCTTTTGGTTACAGGGGCAAGGGGAATACGCTTTGTAACTATGGAGCCGTCGGGCTGCCGTACCGCCATAGCAGTATACTTAGAACTCCTCATCAAAACACCTTCTATTATCGCTTGCCCCCCAGTTGCAAGGTCTTTTTCCTTTTTATCATTCGTTTGCTTCAACATTCACATCCCCCTTCCAGAATGCATTCAAGTAACTTTCCTGTTTTTTAAACATCTCATCTCGTTCAGCTGCCTTATCATGGGTGTATCCACAAAGATGTAAGAGGGCATGTATTAGAACGAAATAAAATTCCCTCAGAGGCGATACCCTGTATTCAGATGCATTTCTGATAACCGTTTCAGCCGATATGATTATATCACCTACTAACTCATCTTCGTCGTTATAAGAAAAGGAGAGGACGTCTGTAGGACCTTCTATACTACGATATTTCTCATTGTAATACGCAATGGTTTCATCATCGGTTATGAATATCGAAATTTCACTTTTATCTTTAGTTTTTAATTCCCTTTTCAATATAAAATTCACCACTTCTTTGACACGGTCTTCATCGATCGAGAGCTTGTCTTGCTCATTTCTGATCAGTATTTCCACTGGCCTTAACACTCCTTGTCTTGATTATTTTATTATACCGCAAATTATTATACTGCAAAAATAAGCACGTTTTTACAGATACCCTGACTTCTAAATTTCAAATTTCGAAAAACTTGATTAAAAGCTTGACAAAACCATTTAAAAATAATATAATTTTGTTTAGGCAAAAATACAAAAGTTAGTTATAGGAGGAATCAGAATGTCAGCAGTCAAAATCAGCATTATAGGAGCAGGGAGTGCGATCTTCTCGTTGAGATTGGTAGGTGATCTTTGTAAAACGAAAGGATTGTCCGGGAGTCTTGTCTCTCTTATGGATATCGATGAAAAGCGTTTGAATGCAGTACACGAACTGGCGAAAAGATATGCCGCTGAGTTAGGAGCCGATATTAAATTCGAGAAGACGACGAATATGAAGCGTTCACTTGAAGATGCAGATTTCGTGATCAACACGGCTCTTGTTGGAGGACATGAGCAGCAAGAAGCGATAAGAAGAGTGGGAGAAAAGCATGGATATTATCGAGGCATCGATAGCCAGGAATTCAACATGGTATCCGATTACTACACTTTGACCAACTACAATCAGCTCAAATATTTTCTGGACGTGGCTCGAAATATGGAAAAGCTATGTCCTAATGCATGGCTTCTTCAGGCTGCGAATCCCGTATTCGAGGGTACAACTCTGATATCCAGGCAGACAAACATCAAGGTTGTGGGATTTTGTCATGGACACTACGGTGTTAACAGAATTGCAGAGACCATAGGACTTCCTCTCGAAGAGGTGGATTGGCAAGTCGCAGGATTTAACCATAACATATGGCTTACACGTTTCATTTATAAGGGTAAAGATGCTTACCCTCACATAGATCGATGGATAGAAGATAAAGCAAAGGAATGGAAACCAACGACCCCCTTTGATGATCAGATGAGCCCAGCCGCAATAGATATGTATAGATTCTATGGAAAATTTCCTGTGGGAGATACGGTTAGAAATGGGAGCTGGAAATACCACTACGACCTCGAAACGAAGAAGAAGTGGTTTGGAGAACCTTGGGGAGGTGCTGATTCTGAGGTAGGATGGGCATGGTATCAGGAAGAATTGCAAAAGGCTACTAAAAAAACCTTCAGCTTAGCAGCGGATAAATCTGTTCGCCTTTCAAAAGAATTTCCTCCAAACAAAATGAGCGGTGAACAGCATGTAGGCTTTATGGATGCCTTAATCAACGATAATCGAGGTAGATTCGTAGACAACATACCCAATGAAGGCGAGATAATACCGGGGATCCCCGAAGATGTAGTAGTAGAAGTTCCAGTTATCGTGGATAAAAAGGGAATTCATCCAGAAAAGATAGATCCCCCGATATCAGAGCGGATCATGAAAATGTATCTGTTACCCAGAAGATTGAGGATGGAATGGGCATTGGATGCCTTTATAACCGGAGATAAAAGGATCTTGCATGAGATGTTGGTTAGAGACCCGAGGACCAGATCCTTCGAACAGGTAGAAGCGGTTGTAGATGAAATCTTGTCATTACCGTTTAATCGAGAGATGAAAGAACACTACGGGGGTAAGAAATGACCTCATAAGGGTTTCCGTTGGTATGAAGGGAGGTGGGAGAAGAGAGAAAGATTTTATTCAGGTATTTTTAGAAAGATCTTTAAATTCAGATTTTTGTGAGGAGGGAGTAGTATGAAGTTTAAAGCGTTTGTATTGGTGTTGGTGCTGTTCGTTCTGTCTTTTTCAATTTTTGCTGGCGTTGAACTGAATACTATCGAAGGTCCAGGACACGTTCAATTCTATCTTCAGAGATTTAAAGAATTTGCCGATCAAACGGGTATAAAAGTTAATCTAACCGTGGTTCCATATGGCAGAGATGCCGTTACAAAATTGATAGCATCCTTCATGGCAGGAGGACATCAGTACGATGTATTCCTCATGGATTGTATAGACGTTGCACAATTCGCAGATGCGGGTTGGGTGATGCCCATAGACAAGTGGGTAACACCTGAGATGAAGAAAGATATAGTCCCATTTGCCAGAGATGGAATGATGTACAAAGGGCATTGGTATGGCCTGCCCTGGGCATCCGAATGGAAGTCCTTTGTCTACAACGATAAGATGTTGAAAGAAGCAGGTTACACGGAATTCCCGAAGACATGGGATGGGGTTGTCAAGTACAGCCAGAAGTTGCAGAAGATGGGTATAGTGAAGTATGCAACGGCATTCTCTTGGGCACAGAAAGAATGTTTGATCTGTGATTTCGTTGCTTTAGCAGCTTCATTCGGTGGTGAATTCTTCGACGAGAACTTGAACCCTCTCTTTAACAAAGGTGGTGCTGTAAAGGCACTGCAATGGATGGTAGACAGTATATATAAATACAAGATCGTCGATCCTGCCTCTATCATGTGGACAGAGGACAATGTAAATGCTGCAATGCAGGCAGGAGATATTGCATATCAACTCAGCTGGGGATATCCATTAGTCAGATTGAACGATCCGAGTAAATCCCAGATCGTAGGTCAAGCAAAGATTGGATTGATGCCCTCTGTCGATGGTAAACATCCATATACGGTCTCTGGTCCTATGGGTTGGTCTATTAGTAAGGGAACAAGACATCCAGAAGAAGCATGGAAATTCATCGAGTTCTTGGCGGGTCCAAAGGGATCGAAGATCGCCGCCATTCGTGAAGGTGAATTTTCGGGATGGAAATCGGTTTTAAACGATCCAGAGGTCCAAGCGAAGGTCCCCGGACTCAAAGATATGGCAAAGCAGGCCAATTACATCGTGAATAGACCGAGAGTTCCATGGTACCATGAGTTC
>WFSK01000193.1 GCA_015486095.1 Thermotogae bacterium | reverse complement strand
TCATGGACGAGAGTGAACCCAACAGTATCCCTATTAACAGGTTGGATGTGGCGTTGGCAGCGAATATGGATACGAAGGCAGATACCAGCATCATCCCTTCTAATCCGATGTTCAACACCCCGCTGAGTTCGGTAAATATTCCTCCGAGTGCAGCGAAGAGAATCGGGGTGGTCATCACCAGTGTGGTGTGGATAAAATTGGCTATCATATCTCTACTTTCTCCTTTCGTCTCTTCAGTAAGAATATCACACCTTCTGCCGTAACGAGGTAGAAGATCACCGCCTGTATTATACGTGCGATCTCTGGCGTTATATCCGAGAAAAGTGAGCCTACATTAGCTCCACTTTCAAGGAAGGCAAAGAAGATCGCAGCAGGGATAACGAGTAATGGATTATTCCTTGCAATCAATGCTATCGCTATACCATTCCAACCATAACCGGCGGAGTATCCTCTGATCATACGCCCCTGGACCCCGAGAATATCCACCATACCTGCCAGTCCGGCCAATCCTCCGCTAATGAACATGGCAAACACTAATGCTCTTTTCACCGGTATACCCACGTAGCTAGAAAATCTCCGATTCTTTCCAACCATCTTCAATTCATACCCAAGCGTACTTTTCTTCATGAAGATGTAGAGAAATATCGCAATACCAATTGCAATGAAAAAACCGATGTGCAACCTCAAGTTGAGGCAGGAAAATTTTGGCAAGATGAACCTTTCACTGAAATATGGAGAGGCAGAGAGTCCTGCTGAGGGATCCTTGAACGGTCCTTCGAGGAAGAAATCCCCTACGTAGATCAAGGTATAACTTACAAGTAAAGACGATATGAGTTCACTCACTCTCCATTTTACTCTGAGAAAACCAGAGATCGTAGCGATGAATCCACCGATCAGGAATGCCACCCCAAGTATCAGGATTATCGCTATAAATGGAGAGGCAGATGTCATCTTACACGCTATATATGTACCACATAGCGAGGCGAAGTACAGCTGACCTTCGAGGCCGAGATTGAAGGCCGATGCTGAGAACGCGATACTCGCAGCAAGACCAGTTAATATCAATGGGATCGAAGTGGTCAACATATTTTCGAAGAAATAGGCATTGCTGAACGGTCCAACGAAAAATGTCTCGATCGCGATCAAGGGTTCTTTACTCGTAAAGACTATGGCCAGAACGCCAACTGTTAAAGCAATGCCTATCGTTATCGATGTCGTGAATAGAGACTTTAAACCCTTCATATCCTTGCTCCTTTTTATAATGCATTGATTTGAATTCGATATCATTCATCTTCGACAAAAGTGAACAAGTAGTTGTCCCTACAGATGTGTTGCTTTTATGAATAATATGCTCTTTTCAGCCCCTCTGTGTCCATATAACTTCTTCCCATCATATATTCATAGATCTCCGTCTTTGTCAGGGATTCAACGTCGTTATCGAACGTTGCTACTATCTTCCCTTTGTAAATAACGAGTATCCTGTTGGAAAGGCTGAGTATCTCATCGAGGTTTGTGGAAACCAAAAGTATCGCCTTATGGCGCCTTTTCATCTCGAGCAGAGTATCGTAGATGAACTTCGTGGACCTAACATCGAGGCCGTAAGCAGGTTCACACACTATCAAGAGATCGGGATCAGAGGATAGCTCTCGTGCTATGATCGTCTTCTGAATATTTCCACCGGATAACTCTCCAACGTTGGAGTCTATCGAATGAGTCCCTATGTTAAATTCACTCACCAATGTTTTTGCGAAAGTCTTAGCAAAGTTTATATCGATCCAACCCCTATGTGAGAATGCGGTATCATGATACCTATCTGCGATGAGATTCTCCATTATATTTGCCATACCACAAGATGCCTCTCCCATTCGATCGTCGGGGATATATGCCATTCCTGCTTCTCTATGAGCACGGGGTGTGGAAGATGTTACGTTTTTCCCGTTGATGAGAACCTTTCCCTTCGAAGGTCTTCTGATGCCGAAGATGGCTTCCACCATCTGATGTTGACCATTACCTGCAATACCTGCTACTCCCACTATCTCTCCAGCCCTTATATCGAAAGAAATACCCTTCACGATTTCTATACCGTTGTTTCCTACATGAAGGTCTTGAACCCGAAGTATTACCCTTTCCCCAAGTTTCGATGGACTTTTATGGTTCCTGACCGAGATCTCTTCACCCACCATCGCGTAAGAGATCTGGCTCTCGCTTATCTCACTCGTTTTAGCAATTTTCACAGTTTTTCCGTTTCTCAAGACCGTTATCTCATCCGATATTTCTGTGACTTCGTTCAACCTGTGGGTTATGAATATTATCGTTTTACCCTTCGCTTTCAACATACGCATGGTTCTGAACAGATTTTCGACTTCGTCTTCGGTGAGCACAGATGTGGGTTCATCAAGGATGATCACATCTACATTACGATACAGGACCTTGAGCAGTTCGACCTTTTGCCTCTCTCCCATGGGAAGGTCACAGACCTTAGTGTAAGGGTCTACCTTCAAACCACTCTCTTCAGAAATCCTGGTCACTACGGAATACATATCTCTGCGCGAAACGAAACCATATCCTCGAGTAGGTTCGACTCCCAAGACGACATTTTCCGCTACAGTGAAATCTTCTATGAGTTTGAAGTGTTGATGTACCATACCTATACCCAAGGAAAAGGCATGAGCTGGGTCTCTAACACACACCTTCTTTCCTTTTAACCATATCTCACCTGCATCCTCCTTTACGAACCCACACAACACCTTCATGAGAGTGGTCTTTCCCGCACCGTTTTCTCCCACTAATGCGTGAATAGAACCATCTCTTACTCTCAGGTCCGCATGATCGAGAGCCACTACACCGTTACTCGGATATCTTTTACATATACCTATCATCTCAACGATGTATTTATTCATTTGAGTGGCGCGATCTTTCCTTCTTTCAGTGCACTGAAAACCGTTATCATCTGCTTTCGTATATTCTCTGGTACGTATTTGATATAATATGGGTCGTTGAAGGTAAAATCGATAACCCCTTCCCTGATCCCCCAACGCTCCCACGTACCAAAGGGAAGTTTACCATGATAAGCACGCAAGAGTACATTCTTTATGGCAAGATCGGCATGCTTTAAAGCACATGCAAGGATCGTTCCAGGTGCGAGTGAAATTATGTCTGAATCCACTCCTACAATGTACTTGTGCATCTCCGTTGCCTTTCGGATCGCCCCTACTCCAGTACCACCAGCGATCACGAATAGGATATCAACTCCCTGTTCGAATTGGGCTTGGGCGAGTTCTTTTCCCTTGTTGGGGTCAGCCCATGTACCTGCAGAGGAGAAAACCACCTTGATATTGGGGTCTACAGCTCTCGCACCGTTTTCATACGCAGGTCTCATTCGATCGGTCATCGCTGGATATATATCACCCGCTAAAAGCCCTATCTTTAGATCTCTATTCGCATAAGGCATGTTGCTCTTGGTGACCAGTCCAGCGAAGTATCCAGCCAGATAACACATCTCCTCGTCTTTAAATCCAAGAGAATATACATTCGGTAATCTATGATAGACGATTCCGTCGAGAAGAACGAACTTTTGCTTTGGAAATATCTTCGCAACTCTCTCGACACTCTTCGGCATCCCCTCAGTAAAGGTAACGATGAGGTCATATTTCCCAGTTGCTGCAAGACTGACCAAGTTAGGTTCCCATTTCGCAGGATTATATCCTCCCTCAACCACCTTCAACTGCAATCCCGTTTCACTTGCAGCTGCCTCAGCTCCTTTAACCATCATCTCGTAGATCGGGTTGCCCCCGACTTCTCCTGTTATCATCAGCGCTACCGAATAACCAAAACCCAATAATGTGAAGCTCATGAGTGTGATCAGCAGCATCACCACATCCTTTAGATTTGCTTTGGTTGAAAACATGCCTACATTCACTCCTTTCTTGTAATTTTTTCGATAATTATCGAACTTAATTCATAATAGACGTTTTTGTCTTCAACTTCAAGTTGCTTTACACGAAATTACAAGCGATTTAAGAGAAATACGAAGGATTATAATGGATTACACCCGGTTTTCACTGCAATGCCTGATTTTCTACATCACAGGATGTGCATCTTTTCTCGTAGGGACGAATATGTGACTTATTCCCCACTCATTCGTTATATGTAGTATAATGAGAATTGTAAAGTAGAAAAACAGGAGGTAGGTGAAATAATGGCAGAGACAGTATTAGTTACTGGAGGAGCAGGTTTCATAGGTTCACATCTCGTAGATACGCTTATAGACAGAGGTTACAACGTCATTGCGGTAGATAACTTGAGTACGGGTAAGAGTGAATATATTAACAATAAAGCACTCTTCTACCAGATCGATATAACCAATATCGATGCCATAAAGCAGGTTTTTCAGGTGCACAAACCTTCAACAGTGTTTCATCTTGCGGCTCAGATCTCGGTCTCCAGATCAACGAGAGAACCTGCATTCGATGCGCTCACGAACGTGGTGGGCACGGTTAACCTTCTCGAGGCTTCGATAGAAAACGGAACCCGAAAATTTGTCTTCTCTTCTTCCGGTGGTGTCGTATATGGTGAAGTGGATGAATATCCCATAAAGGAATCAACACCTTTTGCTCCCGTATCCCCTTATGGGATATCGAAGATGACTGGGGAATATTATCTCAGATTCTTCAAGAGAGAAAAAGGGCTGGATTATGTCGCACTTAGGTATGCCAACATTTATGGCCCAAGACAGGACCCCTATGGAGAGGCAGGGGTGGTTGCCATATTCATAAACAAGATGTTGAAAGGAGAAAGACCGACCATAAATGGAGATGGCGAGTACGTAAGGGATTATGTCTTCGTAGATGATGTCGTTAATGCGAATATAAAGGCGATGGAATATGAAGGGACTGCAGAGGTGAACATCGGTACATCCAAAGGGACGAGTGTTAACGAACTCTTCAAGATACTTAAATCCCTCATGGATTTCTCGGATGATGCAGAATACGGGCCACCGAGGCCAGGAGATATCAGGAAGAATATCCTCGATAATTCTCTTGCGAAAGAAAAACTGAACTGGCAACCCACTTATCCCTTAGAGGAAGGTCTTAAGAAGACGATAGAATACTTTAAAGGTAAGATGGGAGAAGATGGAACAGGTTAACCTCTGGCAGGAAAGTTCACTTCCTTTAGCGGTTCGCATGAGGCCAAGGACTCTGGATGAGTTCGTTGGCGAAGAGAAGATATTGGGAAAAGGCACATGGCTCAGACATGCAATAGAAACCGACCGTCTTCTGTCCATGATCCTTTTTGGTCCACCTGGAAGTGGAAAGACATCCCTTGGAGAGATAATTCGTAACAGGACATCCGGGCGTTATATATATTTCAGTGCTGCCGTCAAGGGTAGTGTGGACCTCAAGAAGATACTCGAGGATGCGAAGGAAAGAAAGAGGAAAGCTGGAGAACGAACCGTGATCTTCGTCGATGAGATCCATCGGTTCAATCGGAGTCAGCAAGATGTTTTGTTACCATATGTCGAAAATGCAGATATCATACTCATAGGTTCTACCACAGAAAACCCTTCTTTCGAGATAAACGCAGCTCTTCTTTCGAGATGTAAGGTCGTTCGATTCGATAAACTTTCTCGTGATAACATCGTGGAGATCTTGAAAAGGGCTGTAAACGATCCAGAAAGGGGTTACGGTAAACTTCGTCTCGGTATTTCGGAATCGGTACTGAGGGAGATAGCAGAACTCGCTCAGGGAGATGCAAGGTCTGCCTTAAACATACTGTCCCTGGCAGTGGAGATCGCCAACTACGGTGAAGTTACCGTTGAAGACGTTCACAAGGCAACGCAGAGATTGGTGTTGCGATACGATAAGAACAGGGAGGAGCATTATGACCTCATATCTGCCCTTCATAAATCCATAAGGGGAAGCGAACCGAATGCAGCACTCTACTACCTCGCTCGTATGCTAGAAGGAGGAGAGGATCCCCTATACATAGCACGCAGATTGATAAGAGTGGCTACAGAAGATGTAGGACTCGCTGATCCGAATGCCCTTGTTCTCGCTGTGAGTGCTTATCACAGCTGTCATTTCTTGGGAATGCCGGAGTGTGATCTCTCTCTTGCAGAAACCACAATTTATCTGTGCGCAGCACCGAAGAGTAATGCTACATACAAGGCGTACAATGAGGCAAAAGAAGAAACGCAAAAGGGAGGATACGATGAAGTCCCTTTACGCTTTCGAAACCCTGTTACTAAACTCATGGCAAGCCAGGGTTATGGCAAGGGATATAAGTATCCTCACGATTATCCGGGTCATTTCGTAGATGAGGTGTATTTGCCACCTCGCCTTGTGGGAAGGCAATTCTATCATCCAACGGAAAATGGATTTGAGAAGGAGATAAAGAGACGTCTCGAAGCACTCTGGGGGAAAAGAACAGACGTCGAGCCGAAGAGCCACGAAAACACAGAGCCTTAAAAAGGCATATCGTTAGCGAATAGAGCATAAGATACACTCACACCTGTCTCGAAACAACGATATGCCTTCGCTGGTGAATAACAGGATGTTATGAATGAAAGAAATATTCGTAGGCGATGCCGTTTCTCAATCCACCACTTGAAACCAAAAGCTTTTTTACATCACTCAGTTTCATGATCTCGAGTATTAAGAGGATGCCTGCAATTATAACCTTTGCCCTCCCCATATCCCTTGTCAATTTCGAGACTTCTTCCAGCCTAAGACCCACTAATCTCCAGAGTACACCCTCTATCTCTCCTATATTCATATATGTCCCGTTTATCTCATCTGCTCTGTATTCTTCAAGTCCTTTGTAGATGAATGCCAATGTAGTTGCCGTACCACCTATTCCGATCATTGCGTATCCCTTACGAAGGGATTTGGTTTCAAAGTACCTTTTCAAGACATTGAATACTCTTTCAACTCTTGTCCTGGTAACCGGGGGTTGAAGTGAATACCTTTCGGAAACCTTCAATGCCCCCATAGGGATGGAGAGTATATCGTCGATCTTTCTTCTCTTTATATATGACACTTCCGTACTCCCCCCTCCCACATCCACACACATGTAATCTTCCTCTCCGTTTAAATTCAGCGTATTCATTGCTCCTAAGGTTGACAACCTTCCCTCTTCATCTGGAGATAAGACATTTATCTTTATACCACACCTTCTCATCAAAGTTCTCAAAACATCGAAAGAATTTGTGGCTTCTCTAAATATACTCGTACCCACAGCCATTATCTTCTCACAATTGTATCCTTTACACACCTCGATATAATCATCTAATACCTTTATGGCACGTTCAATAGCGTCTTCGTGTATCTCATTATCTATGGTTAAACCTTCTCCCAATCTAACCGTTTTGAATGCTTCATGGAGTGTATGTATTTCTCTCCCATCGAAGGAAGCGATCAATAAGAGAAAAGAATTCGTCCCCAGATCTATTACTCCTATTCTCCTATCCATCCCACTCTTCGAACTCATTTTCGATACCGAAGTAATTGAGGATAGCATCTCTTATCCTCATGCTTGCCCTTCCATCCCCAAAAGGGTTTTTTACCTTTTTAGACATAGAATCGTAGAATTCTTCATCTTCTATCAGCCTCACCG
>WFSK01000192.1 GCA_015486095.1 Thermotogae bacterium | reverse complement strand
TCTGCAAGCACTCTGAACAAACGTATTCACAATCTCTGGGATTGGGATTTGAAACGAATAGAGGATGAGATCGATGAATTGACAGGTGGAGAGAAAGGCTATGTAGAAGAAGTAAAGGTTGGAGATACGGTTAAGATAAAAGCATTTGGGAAAGAGGGAATCGTTCAGGAGATAAAGGATGATACGATCAAAGTCAGCACGGGTAATGCAATCATCTCGGTGAGTAAAGACATGATTCAAGTTGTGAGGAATAAAAATAAAAAAGTAACAAGAGAAACGGATTATATCCCTTCTGTATCTTCCACCGATTTGCATACCGAAATAGATGTTAGAGGTAAGAGTGTAGAGGAAGCAGTTGAGTTAGTAGACGATTTTCTGAATACCCTTTATTCAAATGATATCCATATGGGACAGATAATTCACGGAAAAGGTACAGGGAAATTGAGAAGAGGCATATGGGATTTTTTAAGTAAACATCTTCTTGTTAAGAGTTTCAGAATGGGTGTGCCCCATGAAGGGGGTAGTGGTGTAACCATTGTGGAGGTGAAGTAGCCATGCATTTTTCCTTGGATATAGGAACGAGAAAGGTCGTCGGTATATTGAGCGAGATGGAAGGAGATACGCTTGTAGTTCACCATATGGTAATGAAAGAACACAAGACGCGTTCGATGCTGAATGGACAGGTTCATGATGTGAATAAGGTGTCTGAGGTGGTGAAGGAAGTAAAGGAAGCTTTGGAGGGAAAGATAAATTCTCCCTTAACTTCCGTGAGTACAGCAGTTGCTGGTAGAACCTTGAGAACGACGAAAGGTAAGGCATTAGAAACCATTCCACCCGAGGTAGAAATAACCCAAGAAATGGTATCCACACTCGAGTTGAAAGCAGTTAAAAATGCCCTGGATTCATTAGAAGGCACAGATAAGGGTAATTTTTATTGTGTTGGATATTCTCCTGTGGCTTACACACTGGAAAAGAATGTGATTCGTAGCTTAGTCGGTCAACACGGAAAAGAGATAGGTGTAGAAGTAATAGCTACTTTCTTGCCAAGGATAGTTGTAGAAGGTATATTATCTGTGCTAAACCGTGTGGGATTGAGATTATCCGCCTTAACACTTGAACCAATAGCAGCGATAAACGTGAGTATCCCTGTAGATCTTAGAAAATTGAACATCGCACTCGTTGATGTCGGAGCAGGGACGTCGGATATAGCCATAACACGTGATGGGACTGTTGTAGCCTATGGAATGATTCCCATGGCAGGAGATGAAATAACCGAGAGAATAATGGAAAGGTTTCTCTTAGATTTCCAAACAGCAGAATATGTGAAAAGAAATCTTAAGAACATGGAACTATTCGAGGTAAAAGATGCCTTAGATAATGAAATAAAGCTTAAGAGAGAAGATGTGTTAAAGGCGATAGAACCTACGTTGAATATAGTAACAGATAAATTAGTAGAGGCAATACTCGAGCTGAACTCTCATCCGCCAAATGCAGTTATGTGTGTTGGTGGAGGAAGTCAAACGGTAGGGTTTACAGAGATGCTGGCATCGAAGTTATCTTTACCTCCAAATCGAGTGGCAGTAAAAAAAGCGGTTAATTTGAATTTTGTCATCGATGAAACAGGAGAACTTGAGGGTAGTGAATATGTAACACCTGTGGGAATAGCTGTGGCAAGTGGATTGAACTTCAACGAAACGTTTACGACCGTAACGGTTAATGACGAGGTGATTCAGATGATGGGTATAGATAAAAAGATCACGGTAATGGATGCTTTAATACATGCAGGATTTAACCCCCAACGTCTCGTTGGAAAACCTGGCATGTCTATGATGATAACTGTTAATGGAGAAATAAAAACTATTAAAGGAGATAAAGGAAAAGAGGCTCCTATAACGGTTAATGGAACAAATGCTACCTTTCATACTCCTATTTCATCTGGAGATATAATAAAGTGTTCTGAACCCGAAGATGGGAAAGACGCAGTTGCTTATCTGAAAGATATCGTATCACCATTGGAATTCGAGATAAATGGAGAAAAGATAACCATATTCCCGAAAGTCACTATAAATGGGAAATATGTTGAGGATGGAGAAAATCCACAGCTTCACGATGGAGATCGTATCGAATATTCTGATAAACTTCAAGTGGGTGATATATTAGAATATGTGGAGAATACCTCAGAAATAGAGCATTACATACATGTAAGTGTAGATGGAGTTTGGAAAGAAATCAGAGCTGGAAAACTGATGATAACTAAGGATGATGTCCCAATTTCTCTTTCGGATTATTGTTACGATGGAGATAGGATAACTGTATTCGATGAGGATAGAGAGATAACGGTAAAAGATGTGATAGATGATGTTCCTTCACCAGTTACATATACCCTTCTGGTAAACGGTGAAAAAAAGCAATTAGAATTCAAGGGATATAGTATATTCGTTAATGGAGAGAATGCCGATGTCGATACGGTTGTGAAAGATGGGGATGAAATCGAAACCCGTACCTTTGATCCTTCCAATGTTATGTTGATAGATGCCCTTAGGTTGATAGATATAGATACGAATAATCTAAAAGGCAGGGATTACAAGATCTTGTTGAATGATAAAGAAGTAGGTTTTACCCATCCAATAAATGATGGAGATAAAGTGGATGTCATCATATATTAATAGTGAGCCCAGGGAAATATGCAGCGACACAGAGTTTATAAGAGGAAGATATGGTTTTGGATGATAATAGTGCTACTCATCGTCGTATGGGTAGGATATATCGATTGTGTTTCCCTATCCAATTATATGAAGGCCAGAAAAAGGTACAATGCAGTTTTGAAACAATACGAGAATAAACTCGAAGAGTTAAGGAAATATGAGAAATCTTACGATCATTTATATCGAATATATGAAGAGATACTGAAGAAAGAAAATAAGAAGTGAGAGGGAAGATCATATGAAGATCGTATTCATGGGGACTCCTGAATTTGCAGCATTTCATCTGAGAGCAATTATTGAAGCAAAGTTCGATGTCATAGCCGTGTTCACTCAGCCCGATAGAAGGAAAGGCAGAGGTAGGAGGATAAAGTCCCCTCCTGTAAAAGAAACGGCATCTGCTTTTTCAATTCCTGTATATCAATTCAATACGATAAATGAAGATAAAGGATTTGCAACTCTCGCATCTCTAAAACCCGATGTGATAATAGTGGTAGCCTACGGTTTGATATTGAAGAAACAGGTCCTCGATTTACCTTCCTTAGGCTGTTTTAACGTTCATGCCTCCTTATTACCGAAATATCGGGGAGCAAGCCCGATAAATCGTGCCATAGAACATGGGGAGAGAAAAACGGGGATCACTATAATCAAGATGGATGAACATATAGATACTGGAGCTATAGCTTTATCGAAAGAATGTGCGATCTCCTTTGAAGATACGTTCGGTAGCCTTCACGATAAACTCATGCGACTTGGTGCAGAAACACTCATCGAATTCCTAAG
Organism: Thermotogae bacterium; assembly: GCA_015486095.1. Taxonomy (GTDB): domain Bacteria; phylum Thermotogota; class Thermotogae; order B3-G13; family B3-G13; genus B3-G13. The sequence continues at coordinate 2,041 of WFSK01000192.1, read as the reverse complement.
GATGTTAGAAAAGGGAAAAGTGAAATTGAGCCCCCAGGATAACGATAAAGCAACATATGCTCCCAAGATAAGCAAAGATGAGCTGTGGATAGATTGGAACGAAGACGGTATGAAGGTATTCAACAAGATAAGAGCATATGACCCATATCCTGCTGCTCGTACTCGCTGGAGTAATGATAAGTGCTTGAAACTCTTCGGAGCCATGTATATGAGAACAACGTCGGATGAATTGCCTGGTAGGGTACTCTCGATAAGTAGAGATGGAATAGTTGTCAAAACAGGCATAGATGGGGTTTTGATCAGAGAAATCCAGCCAGAAGGCGGTCGGAAGATGAGTGCTTTGGATTTCTGCAACGGATATCATCTATCCGTGGGAAGTAAATTCTCGTGAAGTAGGCTTGACCACAAATTATCAGGGTTCGTTACGAAAATCCTGATAGACCTTAAAATCAAGCATGAGAGGGCTTTACACAAAAGACTTGATAGACCTAACTTAGCAGATCTACTAACGATTTAATTTCACACCTCACATTTTTCTGAGCACAACGATATACTCGCAGTTCATAGTTGTATCTGTTATCCCCACTATATTAGTAGGGCTATTTTTCTTAGGCATTCTCTTGTTTGGAATTTCTCTAACTATCGTTTTGATATGAATGAAACCATTTCTTTCAAAAAATTCTCTGGTGATCTCGTCATTTGGTATTTCTATTCCTTTTACTCTTCTGTTGCCGACAACATAGGCAACAATGCCACCTTCTTTCACCACCCTCGAAATGTTCGCTATAGATCTCTCGTAATCGGTGTAGAATGAAATTACATCGTAAACTCTTTTATCATCTTTTGCTGCTATCTTTTGTAGAGTTTTATCAAGAGGAACGTAATCGAATCTTATGAATTCTCCCTTCTTCACTCCCCCCATAGACCTTTTATCGACTTCATTATATTCCTCAAAACCCAACCATTGATTGGATAATCTCGAAAATTGCCCATATGCAACGGTAGTCCTTGAATCTCCATACGGAGGTGATGTTATAACAATGTCTACGCTTTCCGGAAGGAGAACATTTTTTGGTATTCCGTATACCGTATTAAAATCATAAATGTGCGATTTAGCATCATTATTCTTGAGCGAAATGTATTCCGCCATTCCATTTCTATTTCTTATCAATTTCCGAACCATTATTGAGAATACATCAGGATTGAATTTCTCTATTTGCTTTTCACTTATCCTATATAGCTTAAACTCACCATTTCTCGTAAGAGAAGATTCTCTTATCGTTTCGCTGAATGCAATTTTAAAGAAGTCTTGTATATCTTTATCATCGATCTTTTCTATATACTCTTTAATTATAACCAACATGCGTTGAGTATCTTTCTTAAACCAATAATTTATATTCTCGAAATGAGGTATTTTAAAATCAAGTTTTATGCCATTAAATCTACTCGCAAAAATGAAATCATTGAAATCTATCAAGTACGAATCCAGTAGTTTCAAGGGTATAATAGTGGTTTTTACTTTGGCTATTAAACGTGCTAAAGGATTGATATCAGTACCAATAGCATCTATTCCTCTGATATTGGCTTCAACCAAAGATGTTCCAGTTCCACAGTAAGGATCGAATAAGAGACCCTTACTCTTACAAAATTCATCTATTATTCGTCCTGCTACTTGAGGTATCATCATTGCAGGATAAGAATGAAAACAATGAGTATATTGTTTTGTATCTGCTTTTTGAAAATCCCAACTCTTATCTCTGTACCTCTTACTACTTTTCAAAGCATGTTGCATATCATAAAAGCCTCCTACAATTTTCATACAATTCTACAAGATCTCCTTCTTTGATACGAAATGCTGTACCTCTATTTCTAACAGATCCATTCTCCTTTAAATGCATTCTTATATCAATTCCTATTAAGCTCTTTTTAAATGCTCTAATGAAACTTCTTGGGTGGGGATCTGTTAGTAGATAAGCTTCATTGTAATGAAAATATTCGATTCTATCTTCTACTTTTCTATCTGCTATTATCAATAATAATC
>WFSK01000191.1 GCA_015486095.1 Thermotogae bacterium | reverse complement strand
TACGATCTACCCTTCACTCTCACTCATAATATCTGTTACTAATACTACTACATACATTGTACGAATACTACTACATACATTGTACGAAATATACCTTCTACCGAACACTCGATGCGGTCCGATGCAAAACCAACCAAATAGAGCATAGGATACACTCACACCTGCCTCGAGACAACGGTACGCTTTTGCCTCAATCACTCTATCAACTTTTTTATTATAAGCCTATGGAATTCGTTCCAAGGGAAAGATGTGGTATAATATTTGTTGTATCGTACATAGAGGTGATGTGGAGTGCGTATCAATGATAATTCTAATTTACTGAATGCATGGCAGGCTCTTCTAAGAAGTAATGCGAATGCAAATATCCAGAGGGCAAGGATAGCCACTGGTTTGCAGGTTATCTCTGCTCGAGATAACGGCTCAGGGCTCGCGGTAAGTGAGGGGATGCGTGCACACTATGAAGGTATGGAAAAAGCAATCCAGAATGCACAGATCGGCATCAGCGCCACTCAGGTAGCCGAAGAAGCGTTAGGACAAATCCATGATATCTTGGCCAGGATGAGAGAACTATCGGTACAGGCTGAAAATGGTACGTATACTGATGAGGAGAAAAAGGCTATGCAGCAAGAAATCAACCAACTGAATGAGCAAATAAACGATATCGCTAAAAATACTGAATTTAACATCAGGAAATTATTTGGTGGAGATGAACTCAGCATGCTGATCTCTTCTACTCCTCAAAAAGGGGCGATCGTAACTCTGAGGTTGGAGAACGTATCATCAGGTGCACTTGGTACGACAGAGGTAGATCTCACGGATAACAGAAAGAATAACATTTCGGTACTGGATGAAGCTATGAATAGAGTGAGCGATATGCGTTCTAACACCGGTGCTATTCGTAATCGCCTTACAGAAGGGATACGCAACTTGGAAGTAGGTTACGTGAATCAGATCGCAGCAGAGAGTAGTATAAGAGATGCAGATATCGCTCAAAATATCATGAATCTTGCGAAGAAGCAGATCTTGTCACGGGCAGCTACCCTGGTATTGGTAAATCAAAATATCAACAGAAGAAATGTTTTGAGCTTACTGATGCGCTGAGGAGTTGAAGAATGGTGAATGAGAAAACGCCTTATGCCCGCTGGGCTTGGAAGGTGATAGAAGCGTTCGTAAATAGGAAGAAAATCCCTTTAAAACCCGATGATATTGAATTACCGGAAGGGAGTTATCAGAGAAAGGCAGGAGTCTTCGTAACGGTTCATAGAAGAGATGGTTCACTAAGAGGATGCATAGGTACATTTCTTCCTACACAACCTTGCATTGTAGATGAGTCCGTGAGAATGCAATAGCAGCGGTATCGAGAGATCCGAGATTTTTTCCTGTAACTCCAGAGGAGTTGCAAGATCTTATCTGTTCTGTGGATATCTTGAGTGAACCCACGATAGTAAGAGATATAGGAGAACTCGATCCTAAAAAATATGGGGTCATAGTGGAAGGAAGATTTGGTAGAGGTCTGTTATTACCTGACCTCAAGGGGGTTGATACGGTTGAGGAACAGATATCCATTGCAAGGCGAAAGGGTGGTATTTCTCCGGATGAGGATGTAAAAATATATAAATTCACTGTAGAAAGGTATCATTGACATACACGATGAAAAGGGAAGCAGTATTTCAAGAGAGTCTGGAAGATAATAAGGTAAGATGCTTGCTTTGTCCTCATAAGTGTGTTATAGAAGAAGGCAAAGTAGGAATATGTGGAGTAAGGAAGAACGTAAAGGGCACATTGTATTCTCTTAACTACGGAGAGATAAGTAGTATGGCAATGGATCCGATGGAAAAGAAACCTCTCTTTCACTTCAGACCTGGTGAAGCGGTTTTATCCATTGGTTCATGGGGATGCAATATGAGGTGCCCATTCTGCCAAAATTGGCAGATATCCAAGGAAAGGCCTCCTGTAAACCGCACTACTCCAAACCAGCTCATACAAACAGCCTTAGAATATGGTTCTAATGCAATAGCATACACTTATTCAGAGCCCGTAGTCATGTATGAATTTATGTTAGATACGGCGAGGATAGCCTTAAAAGAGGGTTTATATAATATTATGGTAACCAATGGATACATAGAAAAAGAACCTTTGAAGCTATTGTTGAATTACATCCATGCCGCAAACATCGACCTGAAAGCCTTTGATGATAAGACATATAGAAAACTTGGTGGAGCACTCGAATCAGTGAAAGAAACGATAAAGTATGCCTACGAGCGAGGTATTCACATCGAACTAACCACACTCGTAGTCCCTGGTGATAACGATGATCCCAATCTCTTCGAGGAAGAAGTTAAATGGATAGCGAGTATAGATAGGAAGATTCCCTTACATATAACTAGATATTTTCCAAATTACAGATATACGAGGCCTCCTACTCCTGTGAACACACTCATATCTTTCTGGAACATTGCAAAACGATATTTAGATTTCGTGTATATAGGTAACGTTGGCTTGAATAACAGGTACGAATCTACCTATTGTCCGAAGTGTGGAGCTCTTGTAATAGAAAGGCAAGGGTATGATATAAGATTCGTGAATTTCAAAGATGGTGCATGTTCTAAATGTGGAACAGAGATAGCAAGGTACGAATAGAGAAAGATAATAATAGAACACGTCGGAATAAAGCATGGCAGCTCAGCATAATCGCTTTTTCAGCAATAATCCTCTTGATCGCTTTATACACTTTTAATGTTAGAAGATCGGGTTATACTGTAAGGCGCGAATTTTTGCTCGATACTTATGTTACCATAGCGGTAAATGGAAAGGGAAGCAATGCTGATAAGCTGATAGACATTGGCTTTTCGGAGATAAAAAGGATAGACGAGAAATTCAATCCTCTCAATGAGAAAAGCATTTTGTATAAGATAAACCATGCCGCTGGCAAGTGGGTTAAGATAGACAAAGAGACACATGACTTAATAGAACGCTCGCTCTATTATTCTAATATATCCAATGATGCATTCGATATAACACTCGGTAGGTTAATCGGGTTGTGGGGATTTTACTCTCTTAGCTCGACACCAACCTCTATTCCTTCCAAAGATGATATCTCGAAGTGCATTGCTTCATATGGTGCTGATAAGATCGAATTAGAAAAGGATAGGATAAAATTGAGGTCGAATTGTGCCTTAGACCTTGGGGGTATAGCGAAGGGATATGCAGTCGATATGGCGGTATTGCGTATGAAGGAGAATGCCCCTGATATAACAGGATATGTAGATGCAGGAGGAGATATCAGGATAATGGGCAAGAAATATGGGACTCTTCCCTGGAGCGTGGGTATAAGGGATCCACGTTCTGAAGACAAATCCATAGATGTGGTATATCTAAAAGGAGGAAGCATAGCGACCTCGGGAGATTATGAGCGATATTTCTTTTATAAGGGGAAGAGATACTGTCATATCTTCGACCCAAAGACTGGATTTCCTGCAACAAAGGCTATCAGTGCCACGGTCATATCAAAAAATCTTGTGGATGCCGATGCACTGGCAACGACTGTATTCGTGTTAGGCCCGATAAAAGGTATTCAGCTTTTAAATCAGCTCGGCGTAGATGGAATGATCATCGATAAGGATAAGAAGATATACAAGACTAAGGGTTTCGAGTATTATGAAAAGAGACGATGATCATATCTTTATTTTCATGAAATCCCTTGCCAAATCTATGTTTGGGTAATCTCTTACCATCTCTTCTAACACATCTTCGTCTTTATATCTCCTACTTATATGAGTCAATAGAATCTTCTTGACCTTTATTCGATCTATTACGTTGACGATATCTTTAAGAGAAGCATGGTGATGCCGATCTTCGAAAGATTCTGTATCAAAATAAGTGCAGTCCTGTATCAGGAGATCTGCTCCTTCTGCCAATTTCATTAGGTTATCGCATATCTCCGTATCTCCTGAATAAACGACTTTTTTTCCTTTTTTCGTTAATGAGATGTCTTCGAATTCGATTTTTCTTCCTTGGAAGAAAATGTCACCCTTTTCCTTGATCTCTTTGTAAATTTTCCCTTGTTCGGGCAGCCCTAATTGCCTTGCTTTATCCTTATCTATTTTCTTTTTCTCCTTTTCTATGAAGGCATAACTTACGGCAGGTACACCGTGTTTAGCAGGGATAGATGCGATCTTGAACGATGGAGTATCGAGCAATTCTGTTATCTCGTTTCCTTCACTCGGAACATCTTTTGGTATAACATCGAATCTCCTTGAAATGTATCCCAAGCTCAATAAATGAGATATCATCTTTTTCGCCTCTGGTCCATAGATCGTTAAAGGCCTTTCTCTTCCTTCGAATCCCATAGTATCTATCAGTCCAGGTAGACCAAAATAATGATCCCCATGCCAATGAGTGATGAAGATCTCGTTTATCTTCATAGGATTCAGACCTGCAAGAAGTATTTGTCTTTGTGTCCCTTCACCACAATCGAATAAATAACAAGACTCATACCTGTCTTTATGACTAAGGTATATAGCTGGATGCCCTCGTTTACGTGTTGGTATACCTGCAGTCGTTCCCAAGATACAGATATCGATCTCAGACATAATCTAATCCATAATCTGGTAATGGAATTGGCAGAACATTCCGAACGAGTTCTTTAAGTCCATTGTATTCTTCTAATTTCTCTGTTGAACCAAAGACTATTCTCGTGAAATCCTTCGCTGATGGTCTGAAGACATATCTCCCGACTTCCAAGGTATAATCACTGCTGAATCTTATTCGTGCGCTCGTCCTTTGAGAGAAGTACGAAGCTAAGGACTCTCCTAACTTCGCTGGTTCGATAACCTTGATCGTACCAAGGAGATTTCTTATTCTAAATTGGGATATTCTCGATAACAACCTATTAAGCCCATATTCATCACCGGTTGTATGTAAGATCGCAGAATTATACCTTCTCTCCTCGAAAATGGCTTTGAGCATTTCGATTATACAAAGTGTATCCCCCGCATGTTCTACACAATTAACGATTCCCTTTTCGTCATGAGTGAGAACAAGATAACCACATTCACTAACGAGTATTTTTACAGGACTCCCAGGTATTACCTGTCCACTTGTGACTGCATTAAATATGAGCTCAAATTGTTCCACAGTTCTTTCAAATCGTACACTCTTACTATTATGCATTCTAGAGAGGAATGGTATATCAGATCGTTTTGCTATTCGTACATCGATAGGATTGAACTCTTCCAAGAGTTCAGGTCTTAATGTATACATAAAGTATGTCCCTGCTCCAACAGCACCAAACCTTCTATACAACCCCAAATCTCCTGAAATAAACATAACAGATGCACCCTTTGATATAGAAATCCTTTCCGCATCTACCATAAGTGAAGATGCAAGTCCTTTCCCTCTGTACTCAGGTGCCGTGCATACAGAACCTATTTCTGCAGCACGGAAACGATTCCCGAATACGTTGATATCTCTTATAACCGATCCAACGAGTGAAACTACCTCACCCTTGTTTACATAAACACGTATATTATCCAGATTGGACGAGGAATATAACAATGGAAAATCATCGATCATCGAATCCTTTTCATTGGATCGGAAGATCGAGTTAACCAAGGATTCAGCGGACTTGAGTTCTGACTTCTTTAATCCACGAGGACCTTCCATCCTGTCCTCCTCAGAGATTTCTTGTAGATAACCTAACAAGATTATGTTCTTCTTTTCTTTATTTTAGCACATCTATCGCGTTGCCCATTAAGTATATATGAAATCTTATGATGTTATCGTTCATCATCAAATATATTTTATACCTACGAAGGCATATCTTGATGTGGAAGTGTTGTGAACGGTTGCGAAGCTGGAGGAAGGTAGCATATTGGCGAGAAACAGGATGTTTTGAGTGCATCGGCATTCACGGAAGAATGCTCGATACTGACCAATATGCTATCGACGGAAGTCGAGCAACATGTTCATTCACATTGATGATGTACATCGAGATATGCCTTCGTAGGTATAAAATATATTTACCAAATTGATGCAGTCGACGAGCCTTCGTCTATTTGACACATTCGGTATAAGATTGTATAATTGCGATCGTAGAGACATCTAATAAATGAAAGGAGGCAACCGGAGCCGAGAGATATACACATACCTCGGTGACCGGAAATGATATGAAGAATTTACTGAAGATAGCCCTAATTCTTTTGCTAACTTTACTCATTGCTGGGACTTTGACTGCAACTGTAACCATTGAATTCTGGCATGCAATGGGTGGTGGACATGGAAAGGCCTTAAACGAAATAATAACAAAATTCAATCAAGAACATCCCGACATCCATGTAAAAGGTGTTTACGTAGGAAGCTATAGTGCACTGAATCAGAAATTGCTTTCTGCTGTTCAGGCTGGTAAACCTCCTGCAATATCCCAGGTATACGAGGATTGGACCACGAAGTTGATCTATGCTAACGCCATTGTACCAGTAGAAGAATTTGTAAATGATCCAAAGATAGGATTATCAAAGGATGAAGTAGCTGATATCATAAAGATATTCTATAAGGATAACGTATGGAATGGTAAGTTATACACGTTACCTTTTAACAAGAGCACATCTTTACTCTTCATCAATACCGATGCCTTTATGATAGAAGGATTAGATTACCCAAAGACGGTCGATGAACTTCTTAAAGACGCTAAAATTTTGACACAAGACTGGGATGGCGATGGCAAGATCGATCAGTATGGGTTTGGAATAAGACCTACCATAGATACGTTTAACATCTTTTTGAGGTCTAATGGTGGGAAGATCATTACGCAAGAAGGAACGAGAACAATAGTAACCGTAAATGATGAGAAAGGTATTGAAGCTCTTCAATTTATGTGTGATCTGGTAAACAAGTACAAAGTTGCCTATATGCAAGGTGGATATCTAAGCGGTCCATTCGGTACAGGGAAGGTTGCTATGTACATAGGTTCAAGTGCTGGTAAACCTTATGTCAATAGTGCTTGTAGTGGAAATCATGGCTGGACATGGACGTATGTTCCTGCATGGAAGACAAGAGCAGTCCCGTTTATGGGAACGAATCTGGCGATATTCAAAGGTGTTTCAAAAGAGCAGCAAATAGCCGCCTGGAAATTCTTGAAATACTTGATCTCTCCTGAAATAACTACATTCTGGGCTATAAAAACGGGATATATGCCGGTGAGGTACTCTGCTCTTAAATCAAAGGAATGGCAAGAATTCTTAAAAGAAGATCCGAAAAATGGAGTCCCGGTGGAACAGGCTGATAAATATGGTGTTCTGGATCCGAGACCTCTCATGTGGAATGAGATAAGGACAGAGGTGTCGAATGCAGTTAGAGATGCGATGTATGGAAAGAAGTCTCCAAAACAAGCTCTTGACGATGCAGCAAAAGAAATTAAAAAGTTGTTACAAGAAGGTAGATGAAAGTTTGATATAGAGGCAGGTTTAACCTGCCTCTATATCAAACTTTCATCTACCTTCTTGTAACAACTTTTTAATTTCTTTTGCTGCATCGTCAAGAGCTTGTTTTGGAGACTTCTTTCCATACATCGC
>WFSK01000190.1 GCA_015486095.1 Thermotogae bacterium | reverse complement strand
GATATGTCCTCTACCTCATTTGCTATATGATTCTCACAACAGCCTCTCAACAATGATAGCAGTTTGCTGAAAAAGAAATGGTGGAGTCGAGCAACATGTTCACTTACACAACGCTTGCACATCGAGATATCCCTCCTACCGTCTTGCTTAGATCTTCATCAACACAGTTTGACATAAAACCAACTTCCTGCTCTTATGAGGACTTTATGTTATATGGTTGATGAAGGTTAGGAAAAATGATGTTGTGTAAAGTTCTTAAAATGATAAAATGAAGAAGGAGGAATGGAATTGGGAAGAGGGTGGGGAAAATACCTGTACGATCGAGCATGAGAGGGCTTTGCCCAAAAAACTTGACAGACCCGATGGGAGCATCGATAGGTGGAGATACAGATACCATTGCAGCTCTTTCTGGGATGTTATCCACTCCATACAATAGAGGACATGATATCCCTGAAGATATCGTAGAATATGTGCTAAAGGTTAATTCGCTGGTCGTCGATAAATATGCGGCGATCGTCTGCGATATGAATGGCAAAAGATGAACCTTTTTCTCATTACCTTTACCGTAAGCATTATAGTATTCTTATCACTCACTGCAAAAGCAAGGCCAACCTATACACTTGCCTTAGCAATTCTGATCTTCGTAGTCAGTTTTTTCCCTGTCATATGGGGTTCAACGCTTTCATTCTTCGATTTCTATCCTGGAAGGATTCACTTTGTGGGGTTAGCGAATTTGTGTTCTGCGCTCACAGATCCGGGGCTCGCGCTTTCAGCCAGGATAACCGCAATATGGTCCCTTTTGACCCTAATGTTGGAATTGATCGTATCCTACGCCCTGGCTCTCACACTTCTTTCACTCAAGAAAATATCGAAGATATTTTATCCGATCGTACTGATCCCTTGGGCTGTCCCTTCATATATAAGTATCATTTCATGGACCGTTCTCATAGAAGGATATGGGGGAAATTCATTTCTATCAAGATTGTTCGGTTCCTCATTCGACATGTTTTCGAGTACACCGATCGCCTTCTTTTGGACGGCATTCGTTCACGCATGGCTCGATATTCCCTTGATGACCATCATAATAATGAGTGCTATGCAAACCGTTTCTCCTCAACTCAGGTCCTTATCCAGATTAGAGGGAATGAATCCTCTCGAAGAGGCGGTAAACGTGTACATCCCATATACATTTCCAGTCGTATTCCCTTATATATTCATCAGTTTTTTAAAATCGTTTAAGGATTTTTCTACCATATTCCTCATGACGAGAGGAGGACCACCTCTCGCTTATGGTTTTGGACCACGTTCAATAGTAGGTAGTACAACGATACTCGGTATGTTCGTATACGATAAATTCGGTTCCACTCAAAATTACGGTGCACTCGGTGCATATTCCGTTGCCGTTGGAGCAATAATGCTGATCTTAGTCATCGTCGGTTGGAATTATCGAACATCGAGGAAAAGGGGCTTACTCATAACCTACGCGATCGTCGCACATGTGATATTCGATTCGTGGGGTATGGGGTCGGGACTCTTTGGGATCGTACCGGTTTGTCTTTACATCATATCTCTGATATCCTTTAAAAGGAGATCGAAGGCCTTTAAGAATTTCTTCTGCATAGGTGCCCTTGTGGATGGCATTTATATACTCGTTGGCACATTGCACTCAGGATTCGAGGCCGTTAGTCTATCAGGAACTGTATCGATACTGATCGCGATGACGTTGATCTTCAAGGGTAAAATTCATGTGAGTCCATTCCGAATACCAGATTCCTTATGGAAATCGGCAAAATACATATGGCTCACGCTATGGAGTATCGTGGTTATCTTACCCCTGTGGAACATAGTGATCATGGCATTTTCCAGGAAGAATATCTTACCGGTAGATAGGTTTGTACCTTACGGCTTCACGTTCTCCAACTTCGCAACACTCTTTAAAGATTACGATTTTGCAAATGCCATCAAGAATACCTTGGTGATCTGTACGATCGCCGTTTCTGTGGCAATACTGACGATCTTTCCTGCAACCTACGCGGCCGCAAGTTCAAAAAGAGCTCTACGAATCGGGAAAATACTCGTATTTACATCATTCTTTCACGGTATGCATACGCTGATTCCCCTGGCAATGACGTTCAGATCCATGGGGCTTATGGACAAACTCTTGGGAATAGGCATTGCTGTTGCAGTCCATGGGGCGGTCTTGGCTTACTTCATTCTCTATCCATTTTTATCGGGTTTACCCAAAGACATAGATGAAGCCGCTAAAGTAGATGGGGCAGGGGGATTCACACGCATGATTCACATAATATTACCCGTTGCACTACCCTCGTTGATAACGACGAGTATATTCATATTCATAACAGGATGGAATTCCTTTGTCCTCCCCCTGATCCTCCTGAATTCTCCAAAGTTGTATCCCCTATCCATGGTTCTTTACGATATGGTAGGACAATATGGCACATCCACATCGTATTACTCCTTATGGAATATATTCAGTGCAGGCTCTATCCTGAACATCATCGTAATCGGAGTGATATTCTATCTCGCGAGGAAACCGATTATGAATGGTGTCATAGCACGAGAGGGACTATGAGTTTAAATTTCTGGAAGACTTTGCATCGCCTTTTCTATCTCCTCCTCTGGATATTCATAATCTTCCAAACTTCCTCTGAAATATGCATCATATGCTGCGAGATCGAAATGCCCATGCCCTGAGAAGTTGAACACGATCACATCATCCTCCGATGCCTTTTTTGCCTCTTCGATAACTGCCTTTATCGCATGGTTCGTCTCTGGCGCAGGTAGGATTCCTTCCGTGCGTGCAAATAGCACTCCTGCCTCAAAGACCTCTCTCTGGTGATACGCCTGTGCTTCCAGAAGGCCGAGTTTTATGAGCAAACTGAGGATCGGTGAATCCCCATGATAACGTAATCCACCTGCATGGATCGCTGGTGGCACGAAGGAACTTCCCAACGTGTACATCTTGAATAACGGGGTCACCTTTCCCGTATCACCGTAGTCATACCTGAACCTTCCCTTTGTAAATGTGGGACAAGCCTTCGGTTCTGCAGCGATGAAGCGTATTTTCTCCCCCTCGAGCTTTTTAGGGAAGAATGGTAACATAAACCCTCCAAAGTTACTTCCCCCTCCAACACAACCGATCATGATAGTCGGTTTCACGCCGATCTTTTTGAGCTGAGCTTCTACTTCAAGACCGACGATTGTCTGGTGCATCAACACGTGGTTTGCCACACTTCCTATCGCATACTTTGTATCGGAATGTGTTGCTGCATCTTCTACTGCTTCCGATATAGCAATACCCAAACTTCCCGTTGTGTTGGGGAATTCATCGCGGATCTTTTTTCCTATCTGAGTCATATCAGTTGGGGAAGGGTAGCACTTTCCACCCCAGGATTCCATAAGAAATTTTCTATATGGCTTTTGTTCGTAACTCACCTTGACCATATAGACCTTCACCTCCATACCAAACTGTGCCCCGGCAAACGACAGAGCAGAACCCCACTGTCCCGCACCCGTCTCTGTAACGAGTTTCTTTACTCCTTCTTTCTTACAGTAATACGCCTGGGCGACTGCCGTATTGGGTTTATGGGAACCGGGAGGAGAAACGGATTCATTTTTGTAGAAGATCTTCGCCTTCGTGCCGATCGCCTCCTCCAAATTCGTTGCCCTTACAAGTGGTGTGGGCCTCCAGAGTGAATAGACCTTCCTCAATTCTTCCGGAATCTCGATAAAACGTTTGTCCGACATCTCCTGCTCCACACATTCCTTCGCAAAGATCAACTCGAGTTGTTCTGGCTTCACAGGCTTTTTCGTCTCAGGATCCAGCGGTGGATCCAACGGCTGTGGAAGATCGGGTAACACGTTGTACCAGCTCTTCGGCATCTCATCTTCCCTTAACAATACCTTTTTCATACCATCTACCCCCTAACGCAATATAAATAAAAAGAGCCTCTTTCCGAGGCTCTTTTTAATGGAATTTACCTATTTTAACATCTTAATGGGAATTTACGGAAAAGTAATGCATGCCTCGGAAAGCAAGTCTACACTTCCGAAGCACCACCAATACCATTTAACACTGTTCAATAGACTTATCGTTTTCTCTTTCATTTGAAGAAATGATAACACAAAAATTCTACTTTGTAAAGCCGAGGGGGTTCTATGTCAAACTGTGCTGATGAAGATCTAAGCAAGACGGTAGGAGGGATATCTCGATGTGCATCGTTAGTGTAAGTGAAGACGTTGTTCGACTTACAGGGGTATCATG